>JAJSAJ010000804.1 GCA_024274855.1 Planctomycetota bacterium
GAGCATCTGCTGCTGGCGTTAACAAAAACCGAGTGCAAGGCTCAAGACGCCCTGCAGCTTAGCGGCGTTCGCGAGGCCGACGTGCTGGCCGCCATGAAGGAGCTCCGTGGTAGCAGCCGAGTTACCGACCAGACGCCCGAGGACAAGTTTCAAGCACTGAAGCGATTCGGGATCGACTTGGTGGATAAGGCCGAGCAGGGGAAATTGGACCCCGTGATCGGTCGAGACCAGGAGATTCGTCGAGTCATCCAGGTGCTGTCGCGCCGCACCAAGAACAACCCGGTCCTGATCGGCGAACCTGGAGTTGGCAAGACCGCGATCATCGAAGGACTTGCACTTCGAATTGTCCAGGGAGACGTTCCCCAAAGCCTCAAGAACAAGCGGATCATCGCACTCGATATGGGAGCGCTGGTTGCCGGAGCCAAATTTCGAGGGGACTTTGAGGAGCGTTTGAAGGCCGTTTTGAAGGAAGTAACCGACGCTGGTGGTGCAATCGTGTTGTTCATCGATGAACTGCATACGGTGGTCGGAGCCGGTGCGGCCGAGGGCGCATCGGACGCGGCCAATCTTCTGAAACCAGCCTTGGCTCGCGGCGAACTGCGATGCATCGGAGCCACAACACTCGATGAGTATCGAAAGCACATCGAAAAAGACAAAGCACTGGAACGACGGTTCCAACCGGTCTATGTGGGCCAACCATCCGTGGAAGATTCGATCGCAATCCTTCGAGGACTGAAACCTCGCTACGAAGCTCACCATGGCGTCAAAATCCTCGACTCGGCACTCGTTGCCGCCGCCAAGCTTTCCGACCGCTACATCACGGATCGCTACTTGCCCGACAAAGCTATCGATCTGGTCGATGAAGCGGCTAGCCGCCTCGCCATGGAACTAGAGAGTGTTCCGACGGAGATTGATGAAGTCCAGCGTCGAGTGCGACAATTGGAACTGGCCGCTCGGCAACTGGATGAGGAAACCGACGACTCCACTCGACAACGCCTGGTTGACATCGAGGAAGAAATTGCCGATCAAAAACGACAACTCGCAAGCCTCCGAGAACAGTGGGAATCGGAAAAACTCGGCCTCGGCGACGTTCAGAAAGTGCTCCAACAATACGAACGTGCTCAGCTTGAATTCAACCGACTCGATGCGGCAATCAAAGAAAAACAATCGATAGGAAGCCCCGTAAGTGAACAAGACTATCAACGACTCTATTAGCTAGACGTCGAACAGCGAAAAATGCAGCAACGCATCCAGGAAGAAGAGGAAGCACGTGATGATACACAAGAGGCGGATGAAACGACGACGAAACGTCGCTTGCTCAGGCAGGAAGTTACGGAACAAGAAATCGCCGAAGTCGTCAGCGTCTGGACCGGTATCCCGGTCACTCGCATGGTCGAAACCGAACGCGATAAGCTACTGAAACTCGAAACGCGACTGCACCAACGCGTCATCGGCCAGGACGAGGCGGTTGCGGCCGTCGCCAATGCCGTGCGCCGGAGCCGAAGCGGCTTGCAAGATCCGAATCGGCCAATCGGCTCGTTCATCTTCCTGGGACCGACCGGGGTCGGAAAAACCGAACTCTGCAAGGCCCTCGCCGATGACCTGTTCGATGACGAACATGCCATGGTTCGCATCGACATGAGCGAGTTCATGGAACGGCACACGGTCAGTCGTTTGATCGGCGCCCCTCCCGGATACGTCGGTTATGAAGAAGGGGGCAAGCTGACCGAAGCCGTTCGGCGTCGACCGTACGCTGTCGTTCTGCTTGATGAAATCGAAAAGGCGCACGCCGATGTCTTCAATATCCTCCTTCAAGTGCTCGACGACGGACGCCTGACCGATAACCATGGCCATACGGTGGACTTCAAGAACACAATCATTGTGATGACCAGCAATATGGGCAGTCAAGCCATCCAGCAGATTACCCAACAAGGCGGCAGCGAACAGGATATTCGTAAAGCCGTCTTGGAAGGTCTGCAGACACGCCTTCTGCCGGAGTTCCTGAACCGGATCGACGAGATCATCGTCTTCCATCCCTTGGATCGCGAACAGATTCGGCAAATTGTCGACTTGCAGATTGCACATTTCGAAAGCTTACTGCAACAACAAGGCCTGTCGCTGATCGTTACCCCCGAGGCTCGTACGGCCATTTCCAACGAGGGATATGATCCGGTTTACGGTGCACGCCCGCTGAAGCGAGTGATCCAACAACGACTCCAGAATCCGCTGGCTATCGAGTTGCTCCAACGCGAATTCAAAGAGGGTGACTGCGTGAGAGTCGACTTTGTTGGCGACCAGTTTATATTCACACGGGCGTAGACAACCGAACAGACAGGGTGTGCCAGAGCTCAAAGCGGGAAATTGAAAAGGTTAAAATGAAAACTGAAAAATGCGTAACACTTTAGCCAAATGGCAAGTGACCGACTGAACGGGAGGACGATTAGAACACTAAGGATTCGCCAATAACTGTCGCACTCTTCCGCGTACAGACCCCCATGGGTGAATCAGTCTCGCAGCTAAGGAGGATCGCCGCACGAACGTTCCCCAGTTCGGGACGCGCGCTCGGGTGCCCATTAGCTTGAGAGACTTTGGTTCCCACGGGACAAGCCCGTGGGGGACCGGGACCGACGCAACGTCCCTCAGTAAACGCGACAACAATTGATCCGCCGGTCCTAATCATCCGGTAGGTTTATTGTGGGACTGCTCCGCCAGCTAAAGCAGGCGGCTTCTTTTCGGAACGCGGTGTGGGGTGCCGGTGCAGGTAGGTTTATTGTGGGACTACTCCACCTGCTAAAGCAGGCGGCTTCTTTTCGGAACGTGGTGTGGGGTGCCGGTGCAGGTAGGTTCGCTGCGGGACTGCTCCGCCAGCTGAAGCAGGCGGCTTCCGCGGCGCACGGAACAGGCGGGTTCCTGCGTGGGGTGAAACGGCGGGGAATACTGTTCGGGCGCTGGCTAGTCGAGTGTCGATTTGGTCCGCAGGATGTGGTGATAATACTGGGCAAATCGGTGTGATTCATCGCGCACATATTGCAATAAGCGCAAGGCGAATGCGTGCCGGCTCAAACGCAACGGCTCGTCTCGGTCGGGGGTGTAGATCTCTTCATTTCGTTTTGCCAGCGAAATCACGACAGGTGGCTCGATTTGTTGTTCCTGGAATGCCGCCAGGGCGGCGTGAAGCTGCCCTTTGCCACCGTCGATCAGCAGGATATCCGGAAACTCGGACGACTCGTCGTAAAGTCGCCGATATCGTCGCGCCACCACTTCGTAAATGGACTGAAAGTCATCGACGCCGTGAACATCTCGAATCTTGTAACGGCGATAGCCGGGTTTGAATGGCAATCCATCGATGAACTGCACAAGACTGGCAACCGTCTCGCCGCCTTGAAGGTGTGCGATGTCGATCCCCTCGATCGTCCGTGGTTTCTTGGCAAGTTTCAGGACCTGCCGCAAGCCGGTCAGCCCTTTTTTGGGATCGATGAAGAACACCTCGGGCTGGACATGCGTATCCAACCGGCCCCGCTGATCAAGTGTTTCGAGCATATGGATTTCGTCACGCAAGCGCGCGGCGCGTTCAAACTCGAGTGCGTTTGAAGCGAGGAGCATTTCGTTTCGCATCTGGCCCAGTAACGTTCGTTTCCGGCCTTCAAGGAACAGCTGCAGTCGCCGGATGGAATGGCGGTATTCTTTCTTCGTGGTGCGCTGGTTGCACGGAGCCGAACACTGTTTGATGCTGGCTAGCAAGCAGGGCCGAAACCACTGCCATCGAGGGTCTTCTTCGACGATATCGAGTGAGCAGGTTCGAAACAGGAAGATGCGTTGAAGGACCTGCAGGGCACCACGTAACGCAGTGACATTGGCAAACGGTCCATAGAGTTTGACGGCACGATCTTTAGGCTCACGCGTTACTTCCACACGAGGGAAATCCTCGTGGGTGGTGATCATCAAATAGGGAAACGTCTTGTCGTCTTTCAGCTCTTTGTTGTATTTCGGCTGAATGTCCTTGATCAATCGTGACTCGACCAGCAACGCATCGACTTCACTGTCGCATTCGATGCAATCGGCATCGGCAATATTGCAGACCCAGCCCGCCGTGCGAGAATCTTGTTGGGCGGCCTTCAGGAAATAGCTGCCCGCTCGGGAACGCAGGTTCGTTGCTTTGCCCACATAGATGACACGTCCCGCATCATCTTTCATCAGATAGACACCGGGCGTCTGCGGAAATGCACGCACTTTTTCTCGAGCCCGCTGCATTGAGGCGGTAAGCTCGAATCGGCAGTCTTCTCCGTCATTCGCGGGCTTGTCGTCATCCGGCACGTTCGTGCACCTCCCCCTATGGCTCCCAAATCTGCTGAAGCCGACGCAACCAGTTTCCGTGCAAGATGGCGGTCACATCCCCCGACGAATACCCACGTCCTTTCAATCGGCCGTCCAGCTTCTGAAGATCGGCAATCGAGTTCACGTCTGTCGGACACTGCTCGCGCCCGTACCCGCCATCCAAATCCGAGCCGATTCCGCAATGCCGTGTGTTTCCAGCCAGTTGGCAGATATGGTCGATTTGATCCACGACATGCTCCAAGGTCACACCCGCCTGCTCCGGTCGCGTTTGGCCTTTGACCCAATTCGGTGACAGCATCCATGCATCGAGAGCCACGCCGATCACCGCGTCGCGTTGAAACAGAGCTTCGAGCTGGTGGTCACTGAACTGACGCTCATTGGGAACGAGTGTGCGGCAGTTGTTGTGGCTGGCCCAAACCGGCCCATCGAACATTTCGAGTGATTGCCAGAATGCCTCGTCGGTCAGGTGCGTCACATCCAGCACCACTCCAAGTTGCCTCATTTCACGCAACAGTTGCCTCCCGAGATCGGTCAAGCCGCCATCGGCACTCGTTCCGGGCGCATAGCGGCCAGGGCCATAATGGGCGGGGCCGATCGCCCGTAATCCCTGCTTGTAGGCGGACAGTAAGTCATCCGGCGATCGAATCGAATCCGCACCTTCCATGCTCAAGACATAGCCAATCGGTTTTCGACGATCATTCGAGGCGTCCGAATTCCAAAGCTCCACGGCATGACGAAGCGAGCTGGAATCGGTAATCGGAATCATCTCGCCACAGCGTTGCATTGCCTGGTACCACGCCAACTGCCCTTGGGTCACGGCCCATGCGATGTCCGGACTATGCCAACCGGGTAGAGGATTGCCTGGTTCAACGTAGCGAGCAATCAACGTCGCGATGCATAGTCCAACTCGCCCTCGTCGCATTTCCGGAAATGCAACGACACCTTGCCCACGATCTCGCCGATCCGTTTGGCCCTGTTCACGCTGTCGCACTTCATCCAGAGGCCGTGTTAAATCACGGTTCCACTCAAGTGCGTTCATCGACAGATCTAGATGCGCGTCAAAGATCAATGTCATATGGCCGTCAGTCATCGTCTTTCGCATTTCCCTCCGATTGAAAAGACTCGGCCCATGCTCGCAAATCGTCCACACCCTTGCGAGAACAGAAGTCGCCAAATGACTCATTCGCCTCGCGACCCTGCTGAAAATACGCCAGCAGAGGCGCCAATACGGGCACTAAATCAGCCTCGGATACCCTGTCCTGATAGATGAAAGTCAGCCGGGTACCAAGAATATTTCCCCCAAGAAGGACCGTGTACCGGCCTTTCGCCCTCCCGACGAACCCAATATCCGCATTGTAGGGACGAACACAACCGTTCGGACAACCGGTCATCCGAACGGTCAACCGTTCCTGAGTGAGCCCAAGCTGTTGGAGAACCGTCTCAAGTGCATCGATTACACCGGGCAATGCGCGTTCGCTTTCGGTGATCGCCAGCCCGCATGTTGGCAACGCAACGCAAGCCATGGACCACTTGCGAACAACCGAAAGTTCCGAAGCCAGAGGCACCTGGTGCTGATGCAAGAGTTCTTCCAATGTCCCCCGATCGGAATCGGCAATTCCGGTAAACAGTAGTTTCTGGTAGGCCGTCAGCCGAATGCCGGGCGCCAGTTGCCGGCAGATGGCTCGGATGGCCGCTTTCAGTTGGCAATCGGGGTGGTCGGCAATGCGTCCGTTTTCGATGCTCAAACCGTAATACCAGGCGCCGTCCCTTTGCTGGTGCCATCCCAAATGGTCGCACGTATCGTGTACATCGATATCCCGTGCGGGTTCGAGTTGCCGTCCGAGATACTGCTGGACCTTGTCGCGAAACGTCTCCAGGCCCATCTGGCGGACCAGGTACTTCATCCGGGCCAGCTTTCGGTCGGCCCGATTTCCAAAATCACGTTGGACTTCGATAATCGCCTGGGCGACATCGATCACCTGGTCGGGTGGCACAAATGCAAACTTCATCCCCAACGCCGGAAACGTATTCTTGTTGGCTGGTGTCATTCCCATACCACCACCAACCAATAGGTTGAAACCAACCAATTCGTCCGACTCGACAAGCGCCAGCAAACCGAGGTCATGCGTATGAATGTCAATACAGTTGTCGTCTGGGAATCCGATTCCTATCTTGAATTTGCGAGGCAAATAGGTGCGACCGTATAACGGCTCGTCCTCGACCGGCTGGTCGTCGTTGGCGACCGATTGCCGATCGCCCGTCTCGGGGTCGATCAACCAGATTTCTCGATAGGCTGTCGTCCGAGGCGTGAAATGCTGGGCCAGCTGTTGAGCCAGTTCTTGCAGTTGGTCATGGACTGGCGACGCGTTCGGCGCGGGGCAGCACATCACATTGCGGTTGACATCACCACACGCACCAAGCGTTGTCAGCTGGACCTCGTTGATTCGTTTTAGAACGTGTTTGAGATTTGTTTTCAACACACCATGTAATTGCAGGGACTGGCGACTGGTGATGCGCAACGTGCCGGTGGCCAATTCATCACATAAATCCAGTTCCGCCATCAATTGCGCGCTCGACAATCGGCCACCCGGCACGCGAGTTCGTATCAGAAACGAGTGTCTCTTGCCCTGCGTTTTCGCCAAAGCTCGTGCATCGCGATCATCCTGTTGGTACGTCCCGTGATGCTTGAGCAACTGGACGTTGTCGCGACTGAAATGGTCACTTCCGTCCCGTAGCTCGTCATCAATCGACCCTCGCAATAAGCGGCTCGACAGCTTGATCTGCTCCAGCGGACTCGTCTTCTCGGGCATAGCAAAGGAATTCCTTTTCGAGCATACAGATTGGTTTTGTCGGTGAAGTTGCCAGACGCTCGAGACGCATACGACCAACGCACATCGTGGCGTAAAAGACCGGCCTGCGAGCGATTTGGCACCGAGAGCAGTGCCACCTGCTAGCAAGAGCTCGACTCCGAACGTTGCGGCACCGCGACGCAATTGTACACGGTTCCCGGCTGAAATGAAAAGCCGCGTCGGGGCCGATCAGAGAGAATACTGAAATCCGAACAGGATTTGTGTGCCCTGGCGAGTCCGTCCGCCCTGAGCGTTTGGAACGTTGTTTTCGACAAGAATCGCCGAATACGACTCAAAACTGGATGAGAACCGATAGGCTGCATGCAGAATGCCGCGACGGTTTGTCGGATCGTGCAACGGATCGCCGATTTGCTTGGGGTAATATTCGCCGTAGTTCAACCCGATCGTCCAGTAATTCAAGACCATATCCAAGTTTATGTAGTAACCGACACCCGTAATCGGAACAAAGAGACCGATGTTCTGATCCCGGTTGTAGATGCTCCGTCCCCACGTGATATCATTGGGGTCGAATCCAGGCCGGCGAAAACCATACTCGTCATAGACGGCCTCGGCAGACAACGTGAAGCAACCACGACTGTACATGGCGTCAATGCCCACGTGGTTATTGAACGTCTTCTGGTTCTCCGAACCGATCCCGTCCTGGTACTTGACGGATGCCCCAAAAGCAAAGGAATCGGTTTCGATGGCAATTCGCGAGATCAACCCTTTCGACGAATTGGTATCACGGTCTTCACTGCCGTTAACCACGCCAACCGTACCAACAAAAATGCCGGGC
>JAJSAJ010000805.1 GCA_024274855.1 Planctomycetota bacterium
CATTTGTCATTTGTCAACTGTCACTGGAAGGAGTATGGCCCCGCTGCGCTGCCTCTCTCGATGATCAATGAATAATGTCAAATGACTAATGATAAATCGGGCGTGTGGAAAATCGGGGAAAACTCCGGTGCTAACGTGACGGCAGACGAAAACCCCGTGAACGACGACCATTTTCCTTTATTGCCACTAGGAGATCATCATGGACGGTAAACACGTATCTCGACGAGAGTTTGTTCGCACGGGCGTTGCGGCTACGGCTGCTGCATCGATCGGTTTTTCGGTCTCCAGTACGTTCGGCATGACCAAAATCCAGCCGGAAGTGAAGAAGACCCGAAGCTTCAATCCCAACATGGAGTATCGACGGCTAGGAAAGACTCGTCTATGGCTTTCGGCAGTTTGTCTTGGTGGTCACTGGAAACGAATTGATAAGGTGATTGGCGCGAAAGCCAAGATCAATCCGTACGAAGGTCCGACCAGCAAAGACGATTTGAGCGCGTTCCAAGAGAACCGTCGAGAAGTGGTCGATCATTGCATTGAGGCCGGAATCAACTGCATCGATTTTGCTGGAAACGCTGAGCCTGAGACGTACAGTCGAGTTCTTCGGGGCCGCCGGGACAGCATGTATTTGTGCTATTCCCACCCCGCGAGCGAATTGCGTGTCGAACAGAACCGCAACGCCAAACGCTTGGTGGAATTGTTCGAAGCGGGACTAAAACGATGCAACCTCGAGTACGTTGACGTGTGGCGTTTGATGGCGTTAGAGCGGGGTGGACGCCACAGCCAGGCGGATGTTGATGCGATGATCGAGGCGCTTGCGACCGCTAAAAAGAAAGGACTCTGCCGGCATACCGGGTTTTCGACTCACGATCGACGCTGGGCAAAGAAGTTGATCGAAAAGTATCCGAACGAAATCGAAATGCTCTGTACGCCGTACACGGCAGATTCAAGAGAGCTTCCCGAAGACAGTATTTTCGATTCAATTCGGAAGTACGATGTGGGTGTCCTGGGGATCAAGCCTTTTGCCAGCAATGCATTGTTCCTGGGTGACGGTTCGCCGAATAGTCCGCATGTCGAGGAAGATGATCGGCGCGCTCGTATGGCCATTCGCTATATTCTCAATAATCCTGCGATCACAGCACCTATTCCGGGCTTGATCAGCACGCGTCAGATTGACAATGTCGTGCGTGCAATTCGGGAGCGACGCCGATTGGACGCGCGTGAGCATGCCGAGTTACAGCGGATCGGCAGCGAAATGTGGGCTCGTTTGCCCGCAGATTATCAGTGGTTAAAAGAGTGGAAATATGTGTAATTTTCCGGGACGCACACACTCGTAACGGCTACCGGTCATTTTCGTTTGCCCAAGCAATTGCTGATCCATCATTATGCACGATCGAATCCGAAACTCCCCACTGCTTGCACTGTTGATCACCATGGGACTGATCACTGCAGTGGCACCGCGCGGGCGTTCTGCCGCCCCGCCGAAACAGTTCGAGGCTCCGAAAGAAAATGGCAAGCTAGCCGTACGATCACCAACGAAGGGTGGGATAACGGTTGTTCCATCCAACTGGAGAGCGAATATTAATCAATGGCGGAATGAAGGGCAGGGCGATCCAGCGGATAACTCGTACTGCATCGTATGTCACGTCAATTACAAGAGAGAGCGTCTGGTGACCGTGCACAAACCGGCAGGTGTCGGTTGTGAAACGTGTCACGGGATTTCAGACAAACATAGCGAGGACGAAGATAATCTGGTTCCGCCTGATGTGATGTTCTCAAAGAGGCGCGTTGCTCCGTTTTGCATGCAGTGTCACGAGAAGAGCGAGCTGATTTCGGAAAACGATGACCACAAGAAACTCTTCGAAACGACATACCGCCCGGGAGGAAAATCATGTACCGACTGCCATTCCATGCGCCACTCGCTCAAGACACGCACTCGGCGATGGAATAAGGAGACTCGAGAGTTGCAGTCGTATGACGGTGTTCGAATGATGCAACAACGGGATGCCGGCAAGAAATGAGTCGATTGATCTGGTTCGTGCCGGCGAATCAATAGTTGTTGCGTTTACTGGGGGACGATGCGTCGGTCCCGGTCCCCGACGGGCTTGTCCCGTGAGAACCAAAGTCTCTTAAGCTACAGGGCAGCCGAGCGATCCTTCTTTAGCTGCGAGACTGATTCACCCATGGGCGAGCCCATGTTGGAATTGATAAAAGACTGGCTCTCTCCGGCTATTCTGGTTGAATGACCGCCAGCGATTTCATGTAGAAAGCGTGTTCTTTTGTCAGGTCGTGTTTCTTGCAAAGGCGATCAATTGCTGGAAGCGGCGGATTGGGGTCGCGCCGGTTGCATGGCAGAGTTTGGCCAGACAGTGAGGGCAGAGTACCATCGTGCGGCGGTCCGACTTCTCGCGATGATTTGAACCACACATATTGCATTCGTACATTCTGCAGTGGCTCATGGAGAACATGTGTTTGGGTAACACGGTTTCAATATTCGCGACGTTGCCGTTGCGTTTGTGACATCGCTGGAAGATACATTTGTGATACGTGCATAACAGCAGGAGAATAGACCGATGAGAATCGTCTTGATTGTGTTGATCGCGGCTAGTACCGTTGGCGCGGTCACATCGTCGTCCGGCCAGGAGAAGAGTGCTGTGGCTGGCCAACATCCATCGGGCGAGCAGTTGCAACAGTGGCTCCGTCAATACCCCAAGGCCGACACCAACGGCGACGGCACGCTGACCGTGCAGGAGGCCGACGCGTTTCGGCAGAAGTTGCAGCGTCGCGAGAAATCGAAGCGGCTCGCCAAACCGAGCCAGTTCGGGTTTCGGACCGAGTTTACTTTTGCCACGATGTCCGACGGCGTAAAGATCGCATTGGCGATCGGCTATCCTCGTGACTTTGATCCCACCGACACGAGTCACAAATGGCCCGCGATGCTCAATGTGATGGGCTACCCAGGCTCGACCGTGCCCGACGCGCCGGGCGGATATGGCGATCGGTATGTCACGGTTCGGGCTTCGTTGCGCGGAGCCGGCGCGTCCGGAGGCGTGATTCGCGCGATCAGCCGTCGTAATGGGATGGATGGCTATGAGATTATCGAAAACTGGATTGTCAACCAGCCATGGTCAAACGGCAAAGTAGCCCTGCATGGCCACTCTTGGGGCGGTTTGTCCGGACTGATGATCGCGGCCACGAACCCACCGCATTTGAAGGCCGTTGCCATCTCCGGCCTTTTGGATGATACCTATCGTGACATTGGGCGAATCGGTGGGATCCGAAACGCAGGATTTCCCGTCGACTGGACGGCAAGCCTTTACGAACCGACCGGGCCGTTCGGATCTGGTGCGGCCGCGATGCAGGCCCGTGGCTTGTCACAGGACACCTATCTGCAAATCGTTGCCTCACGACCGAAGATCGATTACACCGAGTCGCTGCTTTGGAAGTTGTTGGCATCTGACCAGGAACCTGCCGAAGCCAAGGCGGCCTCGCCGGGCACATTTGCCGCTGGAATTCGAGCCCCTATCCACATCATGCATGCCTATCAAGACGAGCAGACCGGTCCGAGTGGCTTGTGGCTTTGGACGTACATTCCGGACGACGTGCCCAAGCGTCTGGTGTTGACCAATGGAAACCACGGGACTGTGAACCGATTCAGCAGGGAGCGTCTTGAGTGGTTGAACTTCTGGACGCTCGGCGAAGGACATGTTGGGGCCGACGATTTCGCGGATATTGACCATCGTGTACAGATCTACTTTGAGACGCCAATATCTGGCGCCATTAACAAGCCGTTGCTGGCGTCTGATTTTCCTCTGCCACAAACGGAGTGGACACGATACTATTTCCATGCCAATCATGAACTATCGACCTCAGTGCCGGAACAGAAAGACGCCGAGCGACCGTCTAGCGATACCTACAAGGTCGCCCCGACAGCGACGTTCGATCCGCGTCATGGTCTGTATTATCTTAAGGACTTCGAACAGCCGACTGCCCTGTGTGGGCCGATTTGCGTGACGTTGTGGGCGAGCTGCAGCACGATTGACACGGACTTCTACGTGGCAATCGCCGATGTGGACGCCGAAGAACGAATCCAGTTTCTGCAGCGTGGTTTGCTGCGAGGCTCGCACCGAGCGTTGGATAAAAAACAGTCGATGTGGATTACGCATGACAAACAACAGGCACTTGTTCGGCCACGGCACACACACCGTGATCCGGAACCAATCGAACCCAACAAGCCGACCCGATTCGACATCGAGATCTATCCAGTCGGGCACGTGTTTCGCGCCGGTCATCGACTGGCAATCTGGATCGGCCAACCACCGGTGACCGATCCGGTCGGTCGCGATCGGGAGGGCCGAGGTAGGTACATCTACGAATCGTTACCGCCTGGCAGCCAAGTGAAGGTTCTGCGATCGGCCGACTATCCGTCGAGCGTGTTGCTGCCGATATTGCCCAAGTTGCCGCCCGTGTCAAGCGTCCCGCCGCAACTTGGTCGTCAGGTGGGAGTCTTTGCCGAATAGATCGCTCGCGTGACCGCAGTGGCCTTTGTCGTCGGTTGCCTCGTTCAGGTTGTTTCCTCATTTCGGACTCTGGCACTGCGAGGCCGTCTGAATTACTAGGCTTTGTCTCAAAACGGGAGGGCGAGGCTCCTGCCGAGCCGTTCTGGCCAACAAAACAAGAGGCTCAGCAGGAGCTTCGCCCTCCCGGAAACACGGAGTCAGTTGTGGCAGGGTCGTCTATGGGCTAGACTTCCGTTTTGAACCGAGTGCCAAGAAATGATTCCGCACGATCCGTGCCTGCTCGTATTTGTTTACGGTAACGCTGCTGCGCTACTTCACGGCAAGAATACCGTTTCCGGTTTTCCTCCTCGGGTTGAGCTGGGCACGCAGGAAGTCGCGGTTGGCGTACCAGATGCAATTCCGCCCCACGCTGCCGCGACCGCCGATTGCCGCGACCAGCATCGAACCATCCGGTGAAAAGCAGACATTGTGTACTCGACCTTCGGACTGAGCAAAGGTCAAAAGGTGCCGTGCCGTGGCCACATGCCACAACCGGACCGTGCCGTCATTGCTGCCACTGGCCAGTGTCTTGCCGTCTGGCGAAAAGGCGACTGACCTGACATCGCCCCGGTGTCCGACAAGCGAAGCACGAAGGTGACCGGTGGCAGTGTCCCAGAGCTTGACTGTTCGGTCCCGAGAACAGCTTGCCAGGATCTTGCCATTGGGTGAGTAGACCAATCCGACAATCGAGCCGCTATGCGCGTCCAAGATGCTATCCACTTTGCCGCTCTGAGTGGACAGATGAAGTATCTGGCCGGCCGTTGTTCCGATCGAGAGCCTCTTCCCATCAACGGTGAAGGCGAGCGCGAATACCCATTGTTTCACTTCGAGTTTGCGGACTTGTCGGCCAGTCGTTACATCCCAAAGGATGACGGCTCCGGCGTTTTCGTCTCCTGTCGCGACCCATTTTCCATCGGACGAAATGGCAATAGCACGACACGGGCTGTTGTGCGTTGCCAGCTCACGGATCTTCTCACCTGTTATCGGATTCCAGATGGCACTCGTTCCGTCTCGATAGCCCAATGCCAAGGCTTGTCGGTCAGGAGTGGCGGCGATGCACTCGGTGGGGACACCACAAGCACCGATTACGCGATTCAGGCCGGGTTGCGAGGGGGTCCAGATCATCACACCATCAAGACCGTTTTCAACTGCGACGATCTGGTTATTAGGCAACACGATTTGTTGGGAAACGAGTTGATCAAATGAAGGACCGGTTTGGCATTCTTACAAAGAGTAGGGATTCCAAAGACGCGCGGTGCGATCGGCTCCTGCACTTAACAGGTATTGCCCATCGGCCGAAAACTCGACTCCCCAGACTCGGCCCACATGCCCTCGAATCGCATTCTCTTCGTCACCAGTTCGAGCGTTCCACAATCGGATAAACCCGTCCTTGCCGCCGGATGCAAGGATGCGGTCACCCGGAGCGAAGGCCAGTCCATGAATCCAGGTGGCGTGCGCGTCGAACGAAAGCACTTTTCGGGGATTATCGACCTCCCAAATCTGGAGCCTTCCCCGTCCGCTGCCGGCGGCAAGACGTTTGCCATCATGGGAAAAGCAGATCACACCGACTCGCTTATCGTGTGCTGTCCATGTCTCTTTCAACTGACCATCTTCTGGTTCCCAAAGTCGGACGGTGTGGTCGTCTCCGCCGGTGGCGATCAAATGCCCGGTGGGCGAGAAGGCGAGCGATTCGACGTTGCCTGTGTGGCCGACAAGACGGCTCGTCTCATTCCAGGTGTCCGTTTCCAGCAGGTGGACGGTATGGTCGCAGCCCCCGCATGCCAAGTGCGAATCATCCGGTGAAAAGGCGACCATGAATACATCCTTGTCCGAGCAGACTATTTCGTGCTTCGTCTTGTCGTTAGCCAAATCCCAAATGACGACCACTCCCCCATCACAGGCGGCGACCAGTAACCTGTTGTCGTGCGAAAAGGCAACTGAATTCACCTCGGTCTGCCCACTTGGCAAAGTGGCAATCACCTGACCGGTCGCAACATTCCACAACCGGACCAACCCATCACGACAGGCCGTTGCGATGGTCGACTGATCCGGCGCGAACGTGGCACAATAGACGTCACCCGCATGTCCATCGAACAGCCGTAACTCCTGGTGGCAGAGCGTCCAAAGATAGTGCCATGAAAAGTCTCGCAGATCTTCGCGTCCGGGGTGCGGCTCGTACCTCGCAAGACGTTCGATGGCACAGTGCAAATCGGCGATCTTCCAAGCCTCAAAGCAGAGCGTCATGTCCGCCACATAGAGATTTCGTCGGAGTCGCTGTTGATGTTGCTCGCTTATTCGTTGCTTTTCAATGGCAATCTCGCGTTGTTTGACTGCCTCGGTTCGCGCCCGACCAGTTACCACGACACTAATCGTCATGGCAATCACCAAGAACAGAAGGGCTGTACCGGCGACCGCGACAAGTCGAGCATTGCGCCGCACCCACTTGACGCACCGTTGGGGAACCGTTGGCCGTTTGGCATGGATCGGTTCGCTGTGCCGGAAACGTTTAAGGTCATCGGCCATGTCCTGAGCACTGTGATACCGGTTTTCAGGCTCGGTCGTCATTGCCGTCAGGACGATCGTCTCGAGATCCAACGGAACGGCTTTGTTCAAACGAGAGACCGGGCGGACATTGCCCGCGATAATCTGCAACTGCAACGAATGGCGGTTGTCGGAATCAAAGGGTGGTCGCAACGTCAATAGCTCATAGAGAGTTGCTCCGAGCGAATAGATGTCGGTATGGAAATCGACCGGATGGCCCTTCTTGCCCGCTTGTTCGGGACTCATGTACCGCAAGGTACCAAGCAGATCGCCTGGTGCGGTCAGGTGGCTTTGTCCTCGAGTCATCGCGAGCCCGAAATCGGTGATCCACAAGTTCTGGAACGTGTCGATAATCAGATTCGAGGGTGTAATGTCACGGTGGACAACTCCCATCTCATGCGCATGGGCAAGGGCCTCGCATGCCTGAACGCCCCATTCGGCAACGCGGCGGAAATATGCCGATGTCTGTTCCGCCTGGGAAACCGAACTGACGGCAAGTTCGAAATCCTCTTCAGTGAGGTTCGGCTAGCCATCATCTGGCGGAACAGCCGTCTCGTCCACGTCGGTCAATCGAGGTGCTCGACGGTCATGCGCCAGTTGGCCGTAAGCGTCGCCTTCAGCTTTGTCGGGGCAGAGCAGTTTCGTCGAGACGGTTTCCGGATGCGGTACTTGATCATCCGGCCAAAACGCCGAAATGCGCAGATCGCGTATCAATTCCGCGAGCGTTCGCCCCTCGATGTAGTCCATGGCAAAGTAGTGAACGCCTCGGTCACACCCGACCGAGTGAATTCGGACAATGTTCCGATGACGCAGCGACGCAGCTGCCTGAGCCTCATTCTTGAAGCGTTGAAGACGGCGAGGATCGATCAGTGCGGCGAATGGAAGGACCTTCAAGGCGACTCGGCGATGTAACGAAACCTGCTCGGCTTCGTAGACGGTACCCATCCCACCCGATGCGATGAGACGCACGATGCGAAAATCACCCAACGTTCGCGGCACACTTGAGGTCGGTATATCGTGTCTGCCTGAGACCTCCTGCTGTTCCGAAGCCGGTGGTTGTTCAGTTGCCCTGTCCGCGTTGACCGCGTTGTCCGAAGAGATACTGGATTGTGGCGTGGAAGCTGCAGCGTCTTTCAGGAGTTCTTCGTAATGCTGAAGCTGGCGAAGAATCTTCAGCAGACGCTGGTGATCCGAGGATGGGGCCAGCCCGATGTCGCAATCATATGGTGCGGAATCGTCACCGGGCGGCGCGTTCGCAGCTGCCAGCTGCTGCACGGCCTCCGTAAGCGCCCGTAGCATTTGCCGAAACTCGGGATTGCGAAAGTCCATCACGCGGCCCGTGGTGCAGAAGTGTAGCCGATCAGTCATTCTTTCCGCCGGCACAGGGCCGACGGGGGGCGAGTGTTGTCGTTTAACAACGGGTCCATTGACGCCAGTCTACCAGAAGACTGTTCGTGACGCAAAACGTGAGGGGCGAGTGACGCGGGAAACGCCGTTCATGGCTTTCATGTGGTCCCAATGGCCGGTCGATTCCCTGTCGCTCTGCCTCCCGAGTTAGGACCCGCGGATCAATATGTTTTCGCGTTTACTGGGGGGGCGTTCGTGCGGCGATCCTCTTTAGCTGCGAGACTGATTCACCCATGGGGCGAGCCCATGGGGGTCTGTACGCGGAAGAGTGCGACAGCCTTAGCTGCGAGACTGATTCACCCATGGGGCGAGCCCACGGGGGTCTGTATGCGGAAGAGTGCGACAGTTATCGCCGTCGCTTCGATAGCCCCGATTCTGTTTATCGGACCGATCGTGGCGAACGTCAAAATCGATAACTTTTCCGAAAAGTGACGACCTTGCCCAGGGACGTCGATAGAAGGAGATACCAAAGAGCTAAGGTATATGCAGGATGCACTAATCGGACAAAGGAGGTTTGGTTCCAGCCACAGTGGGGAGCGCGATCGTGGTCACAAAATCAATGACAGACACGCCGTTCGGTAAGAAGTTGATCTACAGAATCGATGGCGAGTGCGTCTGGTCCGAGTACCTTCCATTTTCCGCGATAAAAGATAGCCCTCAGACGCTGTCCTTCATGCAGCGAGCCGGAAATGTGCTGAGCCAGATCAGACGAGGCGTCCAGGATGCCATCTGGCTAAAAGCGTCGTAAGAACGACTTGCGACTCGTTGAACTCCTGTTGCTCAAACCCCGTAACTCCTCCGGCGGCAGCACGGCCGTTCGCACGGTCACCGAGTTAGAGAACGAGTGCTTCGGATCGTTTGTCACGTCGTTTACTGGATTACCAGAAAACGACATACAGCGCCAGGGTCAAGCAAACGACAACAACTCCGAACGCCTTGGCACCTCGGGATGTCTCCATGTTCATTTGCTCATTCACCGGTAAGTCAACGGGCTGCTTCATCGGTGCCAGAATCGTAATGACGGTCAAGACAGCCACGACCGCGAAGAAGCAGATGGCCATTCGATCCAAGAAGGAAATCCAGGGGACCAACCATTTCAGAAGGCCATAGAGAATTGGGTTAAGGACGAGCCCGACCGTTCCGACCACTCGTGGCGCCCGATGGACGAGCAGGCCGAAAACGAAGATTGCCAGGATGCCAGGCGATATAAATCCTTGGAACTCCTGTATGAAATTGAAGATGCCCCCGAATCTCGGGTGTCCAAGCATGGGGGCGATAATCATGGCAATCAGGACGAACAGGACGACAAAGACGCGTCCCACGCTGACTAACTCGTACTGACTGGCTTGGCTGCGAAACTTGCGATAAACGTCCATGGTCGCAATCGTTGAGGCGGAGTTGAGCATCGAGGCCAGCGAACTGACAACGGCCCCGAAAATGGCAAATAGTACGAATCCCAAGATTCCGACGCCATGGGGTAGAAGCTTTCGAATGAGCGTCGGGAAAGCATTGTCATAGTCGTGCGAAACGAGTTCCTCGACTGTCAGTTCCTTCGCGTTTAGCTTCTTTTCGGCTGCGGCGGCCAGCATTGTGCTATACGCCGCCACATCGGCCGGTTGGTCTGATTCCAACTTTTCGTTAAAGGACACACGCCCTTCGATCTGTATCTTGTCAAAGGCTAGAACGGTGGCGGCACCCTGCGGATTCAACTCGGCAAACATCTCGTTGAACGTGTAAATCGTGCAAACGGCGGGTTCGTTCGGCGGAGTTGTTTTTGCCAGGTTCTCATCAATCTGCTCGAGAATCTGTTTCGTGCGGGCACCGGCAGGATGGGGCTTCATCGTTCCCGACAGACTCCGGTAAAACTCGGGTGTGTTTTCGGAAATCACCCGGGCATTGCGGTTGATTGCATCGTCCTTTAGATCCTGATTAAACAGATTAAAGGCAAGAATTCCAGGTATCACCACAATAAATGGAATCACTAACTTCAGCGACGCGGCGAAGACGACTCCCTTCTGGCCCTCGGCCAACGACTTGGAACCGAGTGTGCGTTGGGTGATATACTGGTTCAGTCCCCAATAGAAGAAATTGGGGATCCAGAGCCCGATAATCAAGGCGCTCCAGGGAATCTTTTCGTCTTCGAGGCCGCGAACCATGTGGACCTTGCCCTTGGGAAGCGGGCCCTTATTCAAATCCCAGAATCGTTGGACAGCGCCGGCTTCCTTAAGACTCTCGACAGTGACCTCGTCATTTCGGGCCGTTTGGATCAGCTCATTTGGATCGGCATCCGCCAGGTACTGCATCGCAAAAAAAGCGATAATGATCCCGCCGATAATCAGCGCGGACCCTTGCAATAGATCGGCCCAGGCACAAGCTTTCAGCCCGCCGGCGAAAACGTAGACAGCTGCCAGTGACCCGATAATCCAGCAACCAATCGTAATGTTCCCGAGGTCCAGTCCGGCCAGGGTCATTCCCTGGAAGACGCCGGTAATGACTTTGGCGCCGGAGTAAATAACCGATGCCGTTGGCACGCCGACCAGGATCACCAATGTAGCGATAGCCATGATCGTTCGTGCGAACGTGTTGTAGCGATATTCGAGGAATTCAGGGATCGTATAGATGCCGCTTCGAAGAAATGTTGGTAGGAAGACAAATGCGACGATCACCAGCGTCACGGCTGCCATCCATTCGTAACTGGCAATCGCCATCCCAAGCCAGTTGGCAGCTTCTCCACTCATTCCGACGAATTGCTCCGTCGATATATTGGCTGCAATCAGAGAAAACCCGACGAGCCACCACGTCAGTCCTCGGCCGGCCAGGAAGTAATCCTGCGCTCCGTGCTCGCCGTGCGTTTTTTCACCTTTGCTCTTCCAAAGCCCGATTCCGATGACCGCAGCCACTAAAACGACGAAGATTGCAATGTCCAGGTACCCCATGCCAAGTTCCTTTCCTGTCCCGTCGTCCGATTCCGCTCACTCTTGGTTCGACGGCGTCACTCTTGAGCAATGCCCGACAAACACACCTTGTTGTGTGATGTCCAGATGGAACGATGCCGTACTATACCGAACCGAGGGGGTATTTGAGAATATGGGGCTGGCGCAAAGTTAGATTGGGCCCCGTTCACCTCGGAATGTTCGGGTCTCGATTCGCAGACTTAAACCGGTAGCCGATGTCAGGGATTCAATCGGCCAACCAGTTCGTCGAGCAAACGGGGCACATAACTGCTCAGCCGCCGCGGCAATCCTTCTGCCTTGCGTGGCAATTCGGCAATCTTATCGCGAAGAGGGATTGCTTTCGGGCCGAGTGTTCCAATGGCATTCAGTGCGGCAATGGCCGAATAGACGCCTTGTTTTTGCATGTTTGCACGATCGAGCAACACGGTTAACGACTGGTCGAGATCGTCATTGTGACCAAAACGTCCAAGCGCTTCAGCAGCGGCGATTCGAACGTTCGCCGACGGGTCCTTCAAGGCGTCCAACAGACTCTGTCTGGCCGAATCAACCGCCTCGCGGCCCCGCATTAACAGTCCCATGGCGCCCCAGTATCGGATTGCCGAGTCAGAGTCCTTAAGATCATGGGCCAGTTGTTGCGTGACGTCCGGTCGCATCGAAGATGCCAATTTGGCTGCTTTCAAGATACGTGCCAGGGGATAGCGAGCATCGTCATGGGCCATGTCATACGGATTGGTTCCTTCAGCCCGGTGGTGCAACTCGGCTTCCGGTAGGAATCCAACATCACGGATCCGCATGATCTGAGCATCTAATGCCTGACGCAACCGATCTAGCACCTGCTGGTGCGCCGGGGAGGTGGCCAAATTATTCACTTCATCGCGGTCGTTGGTCAGGTCATACAGTTCTTCAGGCGGTTTTCGCTGCCAAAAAAAGGTCTTCGGTGGCGACAGCTTGCCGGCCAGAAACAGGTCATTCCAGACTTGGGTTGTCGGAGTCTGGAACATGTAATTGATGTACTGGCCGTAGATTTTGTGTGGCATGTAGTTGCGAATGTAGATGTAACGCCGGTCACGGACACTGCGCACCAAATCGTAACGTTCGTCCATTCGCCCACGGAAGCCATAGATGTAGGGTTGCGGCTCGGTTGCGAAAGGCCCCAGAAATGCATGCCCTTGGTAAAAACTTGGTGGCTTGATTCCCGCCAGACTCAGGACAGTCGGAGCCAGATCGACGAAACTGACCAGTCGCCCGGACTCGCCATTCGGAACGTAGTCGGCAGGTGCCATGTCGCGGAATTTTTCAGGGATGTAAACGACCAGTCCGACGTGCAGCCCCGAATTATAGGGCCAACGCTTGCTACGCGGCATTCCGCTGCCATGATCTCCGTAGTAGAAGACAATCGTGTCGTTTTCCAGGCCAGCTTTCTCCAACTCTTTGAGCCGCTGGCCAACGACCGCATCCATCTCGGTCACGACGTCATAGTATTGCGCCCAATCATGTCGGACTTCCGGTGTGTCTGGATGATAGGCTGGAATACGGACTTTTTTTGGGTCATGCACCAGCTGATGCGGTCGTTTTCGAATCTTGCTCTCGTGGCTCAGAATGATGTTGAAGATCGCGAAGAAGGGCTGTCCCGCTGCCCGGTTCTTCCAGTGGGCCCGACGGTTTGACGCATCCCATACCTGCCCTGGTTTCTCAACGTTGTAGTCTTCCTTACTGTTGTTCGTGCAATAGTAACCAGCCTGGCGCAGATACTGAGGATACAGTTTGACCCGTGCGGGCAAGGAGACCATGCTGCGCATGTGCTGTCCACCAACACTTGTGGCGTACATTCCGGTGATGATCGTCGTGCGTGCCGGCGCACAGACGGGTGCATTCGACCAGCAGACTCGGTATCGAACCCCCTTCGATGCCAGGCGATCGATGTTCGGCGTGTCGGCGTACGTGTCACCGTAACAGCCTAGCTCCGGTCCGTTGTCCTCGCTGGTGATCCAAAGAATGTTCGGACGCTCAGCCGCCAAAGCGGCGGAGCTGAACAGCAGGCCAAAGAAGCAACAAACAGCCTTGTACAACATCGTCGACTCCTTAGGCAGGGCGGCCGGGCCGCAACCAAATCCACGCTAGCGCTCGGGGCCCCGTTGGCCCGCTGAACCTGATCGAACACTTAACGATCTTCGCGGCAAGCTCTGGCACCGTACTTGGGTTGTGGCTGTGGACCACGTTCGGTCTGGGTTCTGAAACCTAAGCCCAGTAACGGCTGGCAAAAATAATGCGGGTCTTGGCGTGGGCACTCGGATCCTGTGCCGCGTGCGGTAAAATGCTAACGTAAAAGCCGATTGTTCGACCAATGATGAAACAGTACCGGCAGCCGTAATGAAAGTCAGGGATGATGCGCCCGTTCCAGTCTGCCTCCGAGATGATAAGAACAGGATGTCCAGGCTCATCGGAATGGGGGACGATGTTCAGTACATTTCCCTGAGTATCATCACGCATGAAATGGGCCGTGCCGCGCAGCACAATCCGTCGAGTGCTGTAGTCGAGCAGAACCGCGATACGCTGTCCGTCAAAGACAGACAGGTCGACTTGCTGCGTCGTTACTTGTCCGGACGAGGACGGCCCCGACTCATGTTGATCGTTGGCTATCATGTCTTCCAGTTCGTGTTGATCTTTGGACTTTTCTTTGTATCCAGGCAGAACTGGTTCACTTCGACGAAGACTCCGTGTTTCAGTCGGATCAGAACGCGACCGCCCGTGCGATGCTCCTGAACCACTGCCGTGACACCTTCCAGTATGCCTGCCGTAATTCGCACTGTTTGCCCCGGAACCACGCGCAGACACATCGTATCCACCACGTCCCGGGCAAACTGCGTGTCGGATCTATGCCCTGTTGCCATACTAGCCCTTTCTTTATCCGCTGCACCACACTGATTTATTCTACCAATTCGAGGCTGAGCCGTCGAGTACGAGGCGCGCATATCAGTGGAAAACTTCCCTGCGGAAGCCAACCGCGAAGGCGCACTATGGACGGATGGAACCCCCACCACTTCCAGGGGGCCACGATCCAAGTGGTGCGAAACCGGTAAAGAAGCTAATAGGTAGTCGTTCACGAGGTTTTCGTCTACCATCGCGTTAGCACCGGATTTTTCCCCGATTTCCCACACGCCCGATTTATCATTAGTCATTTGACATTACTCATTTATCATCGAGAGAGGCAGCGCAGTGGGGTCATACTCTTTCCATTGACAAATGCGAAATGACAAATGCGAAATGACAAATGACAAATGCCCCTCCACACACTCTCGCCGTGAACGGTTACGATAATCGTAGGTCCCGGCTCGGCCAGCAGATGATCCCGCCTGCCGGGAGGGGCTGGAAGTGGGCAAGTACTTGACGCTTCTGGTCCGGCTTGGCAAGCCGGACCCACTCGGTTGCAGCCCCAGCTCAACTTGGGCCAATAGAATCGCTCATTTCACGCTTCCATAGGTTCGCCCCAAGTGTTGAACGATTGCCCTTTTAAGGGCAAGTGGGTCAAGTTCGCCCTGTTTGCGGAAAACGATCTTGCCACCTGGTGCGATCAAAACGGTCATCGGCAGCGGGCCGAGCCATTTTGGATCGAGCGATTCGGCCAAGGCGTCTTTGTCTTCCGAGTTAAATAGGAAGTTCTGGCAGGAGACGTGGTTCTGTACAAGCACTTTCAAGACTTGCTCGCGGTTCTTGACGCCATCCAAGCTGATGGTAACCATGTGGAACGGCCGTTTCCGGTACATTCGGTTGATCGTTACCAGTTCGGAAAGCTCCTCGACGCAAGGACCGCACCACGTAGCCCAGACGTTGATCAGTCGGAACGTTTTCGAACGATTTTCGGCCAGTGTTCGAACTTGTCTCGCGTCGATGAGCTTGACCGACACCGGTTCTCTGTCCCACCGTTCGTGTGCCTCCACCGCACTCTGTCGCTTATCAGCCCATTTTGTCGAGCACCCAAAAACACGCGTGTGGTTGACCGCTACCGGACGCTTGGCGAGGAGCGCATCGATGGCATTTCGCGCATCATGCGATTTGACGATGCCGACATCCGAGTCGTCAATTCGTCCGACGTAGCGTAACTTACGTTCGGAATCGAAGATGAAAACGTGGGGTGTGGCAAGGGCCCCGTATGCGGTCGATACGGTCTGAGTCTCGCCATCGTAAAGGTAAGGGAAAGGGAACTTGCGATCACGGGCTCGGAGTTTCATATCGTCAAGCGAGTCGCTCACGTCGGTATACCCTAGCTCGTCAAGCCGGACGGCTTTGGGGTCGTTCGGAGATATCGCGACGACGGCAACTCCGCGTGTCGCAAAATCCGTGGACAACTTGATCAACCGTTCTTCATAGGCTTGTGCAGTGGGACAGTGGTTGCACGTGAAAACGACCACTAAGACCTTTGCGTCGGCAAAGTCAGAAAGTCGATGCGTCTTTCCGTCAACGCCGGGTAGTGCAAAGTCGGGAGCGGCCATACCGATCTCGAGCGGCTTCACGTCCTTCGAGAAAGCCGTGTCGACCGAACCAGCTACCAGAAGGGCGGCCGCGAAGCAAAGAAGACGAAAAGAAAACTGCCTCATCACTTGAATCTCCATCTTGTAAAACTGTCTCGGGTATCGTATCAGTCTAGCAAGTTATCGGGGCGAATGCGATGATGACAATCATCGATTGGCATAAGCGGAAGGCGATTGAGTCGTGTGCCACCATGATCAGTCGCGCCTGCAGTTCATTCGAGATGAACTGCGATTTGGATAAAGAAACAAACGAATGGGAGTTGTGACGCCGATTCCACAACGTAAGGATTCGCCAATCAATAATTGTCGCACTTTTCCGCGTACAGACCCCCATGGGCTCGCCCCATGGGTGAATCAGTCTCGCAGCTAAGGAGGATCGCGCGCTCGGCTGCCCGGTAGCTTGAGAGACTTTGGTTCCCACGGACAAGCCCGTGGGGGACCGGGACCGACGCATTGTCCCCCAGTAAACACGACAACAATTGATTCGGCGGCCCTAAGTGCTGTCTGTGTCCCAAATAATGAGTGTTGAATCGAGGAGGCAAGGGACGCGCATGTCTTGAGTTGAACCCGTATACTGGACGGCAAGATGGCGATCCGATCCGTTCGAGCCGCAACGGCCTGAGCGAGAAACGAGTACACAAACGGTACAGAATAAGGAGCACGACAGATGGCGAAGGTGACATATCCACGGGCGGACAAAATTGCATTTGTGTCAACGCGAATTGCCGGCACCGACGGCGTGTCGTTGGAGATTGCAAAATGGGCGGACGTAATCGAGGGGATGGGGGTCAGTTGCTATTATATTGCTGGTGAGTCGGACCGACCAGACGATCGAACCTGTATCATCGAAGAAGCGCATTTTCGGCATCCTAGAATCCGGGAAATATCGCGTCAAGCGTTTAATAGTGAGCTTCGGACTCCCGAGTTGACGCGAGAGATTGTCGAATTGGAGTTGATTATCCGTGACAAACTAAGGGCGGCGATCGAGGCGTTCGGCGTGGAAGTCATCATTGTGGAGAACGCACTGACAATTCCGATGAATCTTCCGCTTGGCATGGCCTTGGTCTCTCTGATTCAGGAGCATGGCATTGGGTGTGTGGCACACCATCATGACTTTTACTGGGAACGCGAGCGTTTTCTGGTCAGTTCCGTCGAGGACTTCATTCGCTATGCGTTTCCACCAGCTCTTCCGCAAATTCAGCATGTTGTGATCAACAGTTTGGCAGGCGAGGAATTCAGTCGGCGGACCGGTTTATCGTGCCGTATCATTCCCAACGTTATGGATTTCGCCAACCCGCCGGACCCACCCGACGAGTACGCTCGACAGTTTCGAAACGAGATTGGTTTGCGCGACGACGATCTGCTGCTGCTTCAGCCAACTCGCATTGTTGCTCGAAAAGGTATTGAGCATGCGATTGAAATTGCGCGGCGACTGGGATCGGACCGGACGAAGTTAGTGATCACACATGCGTCGGGAGACGAGGGAGACGCGTATGCAAGAAGGATCCGCGAGTATTCCGAGATGCTCGATGTTGAAGTCGTGTTTGCCGACAAGTGGATTTCGGAGCGGCGAGGCGTGTCGGACGACGGACGAAGACTCTATACGATCCAGGACGTCTATCGACAGGCCGATCTGATTACTTACCCATCCACCTACGAGGGATTCGGCAATGCGTTCCTTGAGGCCATCTATTATAAATGTCCGATCGTCTGCAATCGATATGCGATCTATCGGACTGATATTGAGCCGTGTGGCCTGCGTCCGATTCTGTTCGACGGTTTTCCAACCGACGAGACCGTGGCGGAAATCGAGCGAGTTCTGGCGGATTCGGCTTACCGTGAGGAGATGGCTGAGCACAACTACGAGATTGCCAAACAGTTCTTTAGCTACGACGTGGTGGAAGATGAGCTTCAGCTGATGATCAGCCGGCCGCAGAATATTTACCGGTTGCTTGGCAGGCGAACGCACCAGTGACCGGACGTTGGTGCTGATTTCCTGGCTGTCAGGCAGCCTGGTCGGAAATCCAGATGTGGTTCTTGTTTGGCTCCGCGATTGTGTTGGGTTAGCAAGGGCGGGTAGAATCAGCCACGTTACTAAGGACCGGCGGGTCAATGGTTGTCGCGTTTACTGCGGGGCGTTCGTGCGGCGATCCTCCTTAGCCGCGAGACTGATTCACCCATGGGGCGAGCCCATGGGGGTCTGTACGGGGAAGAGTGCGACAGCCTTAGCTGCGAGACTGATTCACCCATGGGGCGAGCCCACGGGGGTCTGTACGCGGAAAAGTGCGACACCTTAGCTGCGAGACTGATTCACCCATGGGGGTCTGTACGCGGAAGAGTGCGACAGGTATTGGGGTGCGACGGTAGGGGCGAAGCTCCTTGATCTGGAGACGATATGGCGGGGATAGGGTACGACTGGCAATCAGGCATACGTTGGCTCGGGCTGATTGGCGGGCCGGTTGCAGCAAGTGCTTGTTTTTTGCTCGTGCCCGATTCATACCATGGTGCCGCGGGAGCCGAGGTAGTGTTTTCCGTAGCCGGACGCCAGACCTTGGCTGTCATGGCGTGGATGGCTGTTTGGTGGGTCAGCGAAGCGGTCAGCATTTCTGTAACCTCGCTGCTCCCGTTGGTGCTGTTCCCCCTGCTCGGGGTCGGAACGATGAAGAGCACGGCCACTCCATATGCCCACCCACTAATCTTTCTGTTCATGGGTGGCTTTCTGATCGCAATTGCAATGCAACGCTGGGGCCTGGATCGACGAATCGCCCTGCTGACGCTTCGTCTGGCCGGGACGCGGCCGCCGAACATGGTTGCGGGGTTCATGGTGACGACGGCTGGATTGAGCGCGTTTGTGTCGAACACGGCAAGAACGGCGATGATGGTGCCGATCGCGATCAGTGTGATTCAACTTGTACGTCATCCAGCAGACCCAGGCGCCGACCAGCCAACTTCCGCATCGAACAACCTGCCAATCTGCCTGCTCCTGGGGATTGCCTATGCCGCGTCGATCGGTGGGATTGCCACGATCATCGGTACGCCGCCGAATGCACTGCTTGTCGCGTTTCTCAGCGACTCAATATCAGAAGCCTATCGCGTCAACATCACGTTTGATCGTTGGTTGCTTGTTGGTCTACCTGTTGCACTCATCTTGCTCCCGTTGACATGGCTGCTGTTGACGCGGGTGCTGTTTCCGTTGAGTAGCCGGCCGGTCGCCGGCGGTCGTGAACTGATCCGATCCGAACTGCAACGGCTCGGTCCGATGTCGCGAGGCGAGCGTACGACGCTAGCCGTCTTTTTAGCTACAGCCTGTTGCTGGGTCTTTCGACCGATTCTGGTTCAATGGACATGGCATTTCGGCGGAAGCGAATTGGCCCCGTTTTCCGGTCTAACAGACTCAGGTATCGCGATGAGCGGTGCGATGCTACTGTTTGTCATCCCGGTGGATATGGGCAAGGCACAGTTCACGCTGGATTGGCCTTCGGCGCGGAAGCTTCCCTGGGGGATCTTGATTCTGTTTGGAGGTGGCTTGAGTTTGGCAAGTGCGGTGAAGACGAACGGGGTGGCCGAGTTTATAGGCAGCCACGCTCATTTTTTCGCGGGAATGGCACCATGGGTCATTGTGCTGGTTGTCACGGCGACTGTGATTTTTCTGACGGAACTAACATCCAATTCCGCGACAACGGCTACGCTGTTGCCGGTTCTGGCCGCTTTGGCACCCGGACTCGGATTGCATCCGTTCGAGCTGGTGATTCCCGCCACGGTCGCTGCGAGCTGTGCGTTCATGATGCCGGTTGCAACCCCCCCCAATGCCATTGTATTCGGCAGTGGTGAGATTCGCATTCAATACATGATGAAGGCGGGGATCTGGCTGAACTTGATCGGCATCGGAATTATCACTGCGCTGACGATGTCCTTGTATGTGCGACTGTTTGCACTCTAGACGTCTTCTCTTTCCGCATCTTCCGTTTCTTCCGTGGTTGCTGGTCCTGAGCATCCGCAGCCCCGGGCCCTCGCGTGCCGGCGTTCACGACTCGAGTGCTAACATGATCGTGTGAGCTTGACACTCTACCCTTTACTAAGCAGGCGAGTAAGCTGGAAAAAGATTGCGAAGGCGCCGATCACGGCAAGCAGCGACTTCATTTGTTCGGCGAACGTATTGCCGGCGAAATGACGCCAGGTCAATCCGTTTGTCTCGGTCTTCTGGTCGCTGTTTTGGGGCGCGTTCGAGACAAGCTGTTTGGGTGTCGACGGGTCGGACTGTGGCGATTCTGTTGAGGCGAACTGTGAACGGGATGCTGCAAACTGGGGCAGCGGAACAAGTGGCGAGTTGTCCGCGCGACTCGGTCGAGACGCCGATCCGGAAGGGCCAACTGGAACCTGTGACGCGTCGGTTGGCGATTGACCGGGAATCGGAATCGGCGAAGCTGCCGTTGTTTGCGGATCGACCGGATTAGGGGTGCCGGACGAATCGGACAAGTGTGGTGGCCACGCCGTGGACAGAAACAGCCGAACTCGTCCGGAATAGCTTCCCGAGGTTGTTCCCCCATCCGATCCGAAGAGGACCCCGGCCAATTGGCCCTCGGTGTTGAATATCGGTCCGCCCGAGTCGCCTTGTCGGGCGACCGCCGAAAGCTCGACCATTTCGTAAGGGTGGTGGTCACTGGGAGATACGTATTGCGTGCAGCGACCGGAGACAGCTCGGTAACTGCCTGTGCCGTACCCGGCGATTGTCAAGACATCTCCTGGACGAGGGGCCGTTGTGGCGAGTGGAACGGGCGGCACGGTCGGTCGCCAAGTCATCAATGCGGCGAGATCCCAATCGCGGTCAACCTTCAGGACTCGAGCCGTCGATTGGAATCCGTCGGGAAAGGAAACGGTAACAGTCCCCGCTGCGTCTCGCACGACGTGCCAGGCCGTGACCACGAGTCCAAAACGCCCGCCGGTGCCGACCAGAGTGCCGGTCCCCTGCGAGTAACCATCGGACTCGGGGACCGTAATACGTGCGACTGCCGGATGGGGTTGTTGCGTGCCGGCGGCGGAGAACGGCCACGACCATGTTTTTGCCAAACTCGTCTGGCAGCAGCACGCTTGCAGAAGCAGAATGCTCGCGCATACCATGCCCGAGTGGATGAGGCCAAAACGCCGCGTGGTCGACCGCCATGCGGCAGCCTGTTTCGGAGTGCTGGAACGCGACCTGTGTGCACAATGCGAGTATTGAGTATGCACGCCAGAGTGGCCGGCCCCAATGTCGGGGCTGTGTCCAATTCGGTTGTGGCCCTGCCACGTTGGGTTGAGCCTTGTCCCGTTCATTGTACAAGTGGCTTCCGTGTCGCCTCGTTTTCGACAATCATCCTCAGCAGCCTTTCCCGCAGTATTCGCTCGGGCGCCACTTTCTGACCGTCGGCTTGGCCAAGCTTCGACTGATCTTGCGGGAATAGACCCGCGTCACGCTGATCGAGAACGTTCGATTCTCCGGTATAATGTGATCGGTCGGCCACCTTTGGATTCCTCGCTTTACACAGGGCGGCATGGTTGCCAACGAATGCGAGCTACGGCTCGGTCCCGAGTAATCCATTCTCGTTGGTCGCACAACCTTGTCCAAAACTGAATGATCTCCGAGGTTCGTGCCACGGAAGGGGATTTCCTTCGTGAACCTGTCCCATCGATCCTGGCACAGTAGGGCAGTCCAACCCCACGAAACCAGTTCATTGAGTATCGGTTCGAATAGCAGTCATTCATCAAACGTCTGAAGTATTGCGGCTTGTAGTTGCTTGGGGCATTGGATTGCCGCATGGATAACCCGACTGATTGGCAGATTCCGCCCCAGCTGCAAGATTGCTGATCGGTCCCCCTAGTCCACTTGGGTGGGGTGATTGGGTGCGGGTGTGGTGTCGATTGACGCAAATAGTCACCCAGTCTATGCTTGACACTCGGTGCGATCTTCGGGGGGTTCGGCATTCGACCCCTGCAATGCTCCCCTGCGGAAACCTTCTCTATCGAAACGCGCGGCCGTCGTTTTTGCCTGGCGGAATCCGGCTGGTTGGGGCTGCCGACTCGGGTGTGCGACCGAGTGTCAGGAAATGTCATTTCGCGGAGTCATCAGGAAAGATGTCCTCATCGAGCAATCGCGACGGAATAGCCGTTCGACCCGTGGGCCGTCGAGTCATCGGGCCGCGTTTGAAGGTCTTGTTCCACATTGTGTTGGCGTTGGTTGCCCTAATTGGCGCCAATTCAGTTTATCTGGCGGGCATTACGTGTCTTGAGTGGATCAGCCGAGGTTGGGGCGATGGGCTGACTTATCAGAGTCGTTTCTACCTGATTATGTTTCTGGTCCACTTGGCAGCTGGACTTCTGCTGGTGGTTCCTTTCGTTCTGTTCGGATGGCTGCATATGTTGGCGGCACGAAGACGCTACAATCGCCGAGCCGTAACGCTGGGATACGCTCTGTTGGCCGTCGGCCTTCTGGTCCTGACGACTGGCATTCTGTTGATTCGAATTGACGGCCTTGTTCAGCTGAAAAGTTCGACTGCTCGAGCGCTTGTTTACTGGCTTCACGTTGCGATGCCGTTGGTTGCCGCGTGGCTCTATTGGCTGCATCGTCTAGCGGGCGCACGTATTGGATGGCGAATCGGCTTGGGCTATTCGACCGTTTTGGGAATTGTGGTCGTGATCCTGATCGTCGTGCAAATGCGAGACCCTCGCGATTGGGTTGCCGAGGCGCCCAAGGAGGGGGCACGCTACTTTCAGCCGTCACTGGCGCGCACGCAAAGTGGCAACTTGATTCCGGCTAAGACATTGATGATGGATACGTACTGCAAAACGTGTCACGAAGATGCCCATAAGCAGTGGTCGCAGAGCATGCACCATCTCAGCTCATTCAACAATCCGGCCTACCTGGCGACGATTCTCGAGACACGCGAAGTCCTTATGAAACGCGATGGACATGTGCGCGCCGCACGTTGGTGTGCCGGTTGCCACGACCCGGTTCCTTTTTTTAGCGGCGCGTTTGATGATCCGGAGTATGACTTCATCAATGACCCGACTGGAAAAGTCGGAATCGGTTGCACCGCCTGCCATGCGATCACGCATGTCAGCAGCACGCGTGGGAATGCTGATTATGTGATCGAGCAGCCTATCCACTATCCATTTGCGTTCAGCGACAATCGTCTATTGCAGTGGATTAACCACACGTTGATCAAGGCCAAGCCGTCCTTTCACAAGCAAGTGTTTCTCAAGCCAGCGTTGCGGACATCTGAGTTTTGTTCCACTTGCCACAAAGTCCACTTACCGTGGGAAATCACCCACTACAAGCAGTTTCTGCGTGGCCAGAACCACTATGATAATTTCCTGTTGAGCGGTGTCTCCGGCTCCGGGGCCCGGAGTTTCTACTACCCGGAAAAAGCCGAACAAAACTGCAATAATTGTCACATGCCGTTGACGGAATCAAGCGACTTTGGTGCCCAGGTGTTCGATGCACGCAACGTCCCGACGATACATAATCATTTGTTCCTCGGCGCAAACACGGCGGTTACCTGGCTGCATCGGCTGGACGAGGCAGTCCGTGCAAATCAGGCGTTTCTGAAAGAGACGGCTCGCGTCGATCTGTTCGGAGTCCGTCAGGGTGGAGCAATCAACAACACGCTTCACGCTCCGCTGCGTCCGAAAGTTCCGCCTCTGAAACCGGGCGGGACCTATCTTCTGGAAGCGGTCGTGCGAACGTTGAAAATGGGGCATATGTTTACCCAGGGAACAACCGATTCGAACCAGGTCTGGTTGGAAGTGCGGGTGACAAGTGGCAACCGCCTGATCGGACATAGCGGTTGGATGGATGCGAAACGGCAAGTCGATCCGTGGTCGCACTTCATTAACGTTTTCATGCTTGACCGAAACGGAAACCGAATTAGCCGGCGGAACGGCCAGGATATTGTTGTACCCCTTTATGATCATCAGATTCCGCCCGGCGCCGCGCAAACGGTTCACTATCGGCTGCATGTTCCATCTGATGTGACCGAGCCGATTCGTGTCGCATTACGGTTGAAGTATCGGAAGTTTGATGCGGAATACATGCGGTTTGTCGGGCGGATGTTCGAAAAGTATGAGCCATCGGGCCTTCATCGATTGCGGGGTCAGCTAAAGGGCGAACCATATCTGGACTGGCTGCCGGTGACCGTTATGGCCGAGGACGTGGTCTTCTTTCCGATTGCAGGGAGTGCAGACCGTGTGAGTAATCCGAATTGCAATATACCGGCATGGCAACGGTGGAACGACTACGCCATTGGAATGTTCCTGAAAGGAAAGGCCGAACTGCGTCAGGCTGCCGAGGCGTTTCAGGAAGTGGAAAAACTTGGTCGCTATGACGGGCCCTTGAATCTCGCTCGCGTGTTGTATCGTGAAGGTCGGTTGGATGAAGCCGTGGACGCGCTGCGCCGCGCATCGAAGTTCCGCGACCCGATGGCGCCCTCCTGGACAATGGCCTGGTTGAGTGGACTTGTCAATCGAGAACAGGGACGGCTCGCGGATGCCGAGCGCGACCTGCGTAGCGTTCTGCGGATGAACACTTCGGAGATGCGTAAACGGGGATTCAATTTCAGCAAAGACTATGAGGTGATCAACGAATTGGGAGCTACGTTGTTTTTCCGTGCTCAGCAGAGTACCGGTCGGCAGCGAGTCGAACAGCGCACTCGTTTGCTGCAAATGGCGATTCAGCAGTTCCAACAGACGCTCGAACTCGACTCGGAAAATGGCACCGCTCATTACAATTTGGCGAGAATCTACGGTCAACTAGGCAAGGACTCGTTGGCAGCCAAGCACCGCGAGTTGCACTTGCGGTACAAAATCGATGATAACGCGCGTGATCGCGCGATTCTGCTGGCGCGTAAAAAGTATCCCGCGGCCAATCATGCGGCGGAATCGCTGGTCATCTACGATCTGAACGTGCCGAATGGCGACGATGTGCGAATCCCCGGTCGGGCGGCCAACGACGGGAGTGAATCTGGGGGTGCCGAATGAACGATTTGACGCCAAGTACCCCGAAACGTCCACGGCGAAAGACGTTGCGTGAACAACGTGTTGCGCGAGCAATACGTCGCTCGTTGTTGGTCGGTGCCCTCGGTGCCGTGTTTGCCGCGGCGTTTGCCGTTTGGGTGAATTGGTCCGCCCGTCCGCGGGACAATATCCAGGCTGAGCTCATTCTTCCCGACGTACGGCAGATTGATCGCGAGGAACTTCCATCGGTCACGTTCGCTGACGTGACGCGTGAGGCTGGTATCACGTTTGTGCACCAAAACGGTGCGACCGGACAGAAGTTGTTACCCGAGACGATGGGCAGCGGCTGCGCGTTGGCCGATTTCGACCAAGACGGTGACCAAGACCTGTTGTTAATCAACTCGACGTATTGGCCCTCCGATCCGCGATCCAAGGACCGCTCGCCTCCAACGATGGCCGTCTATCGCAATGATACGAACTGGCAGTTTGTCGATGTGACGAAAGAGGTGGGACTGGACGTCTCGTTTTATGGGATGGGTGCGGCGGTGGGTGACATGGACAACGATGGGGATCTCGACCTTTTTGTCAGTGCGGTCGGCGCTAATCACTTGTTTCGTAACGATGGCAAGACGTTTACTGACATCACCCAGGAGGCGGGCGTCTCCGGAGCGGACAATCAATGGAGCAGTGGGTGCGCATGGTTCGACTTTAACAACGACCATCTATTGGACTTGTTCGTCTGCAACTACATCCAATGGTCGCGCGAACACGATCTTGCGCAGGATTTTACGCTCGACGGATCATCCCGTGCGTATGGACCGCCCGTCGCGTTCGGCGGCGCGTTCCCCTACCTCTACCGGAATAACGGGGATGGTACGTTCACCGAGGTATCGAAAGAGATGGGGCTCCAAATAGCGAATTCCGATACGGATGTTGCAATCGGCAAGTCGCTCGGCTTGGCCCCCATCGATTTAGACCGCGACGGCTGGATGGACATTATTGTCGCCAACGATACGGTTCAAAACTTCGTGTTTCACAACGACCACGGAGAATCCTTTCGCGAAATAGGTACTGAGTCGGGTGTCGCATTCGACAGTCGAGGGCGCGCGCGCGGCGCGATGGGAATCGACACAGCCTGTTTTCGAGACGATGAGACGACCGGTATCGTGATCGGCAATTTCGCAAACGAAATGACCGCTCTCTATGTGTCGATGGGAGACCCGTTACAGTTTTTTGATGCGGCAATTACAACCGGGATCGGACCGGCTAGCCGATTGGAGTTGACGTTCGGCATTTTCTTCTGGGACTATGATCTTGACGGGCGACTCGATCTATTGGCCGCCAACGGGCATTTGGAGCAGAATATCCAGACCGTCCAGGAGAGCCAGACATACGAACAACCCCCCCGGATCTTCTGGAATGCAGGCCCCGACCAGGAAAGCGAATTCGTACGTGTCCCGGAGGACCGATGCGGTGACATGTGCCGTCCGATGGTAGGCCGCGGTTCCGCGTTTGCCGATCTGGACGGCGATGGTGATTTAGATGTCCTGATTACCGCCAATGGCCATGCGCCTCGCTTACTCAGAAACGACCAGCAGCTCGGCCACCACTGGATTCGCCTGCGATTGGTTGGACGGCGATGCAATCGAGATGCGATCGGGGCTCGCATCGAACTGCATGCGGCAGGGCGGGTCCTTCGGCGCACCGTGATGCCGACACGCAGCTATTTGTCACAATCTGAGCTTCCAATCACGTTTGGGCTCGCCGGTGCCATCTCGGTAGATCGAATCATCATCCATTGGCCTGGCGGCGCCAAGCAGCAAGTGAGTGATCTCACGATCGACCAACTGCACGTGATCCAGCAGGAATTCGAGTAGGGGGGAGATAGGCAGGAAAACGGGAAATGCACGATGTGGAAGGTTGCACGTCGGCAAGGCTCTTGCAATAATTTGGTAACTGTTTAGCCGCCTGCATTTGGATTTGCATTTCGCTGCTGATTTTTCGGCTGATCGACCCCAACGGCCTTGTGCCGTTGGTGAGCGAGTCTATTGAGCTAAGGCCGGCATGTCATGCCGACGGCCGCTCCCTCCCCGCCGCCAAAGGCGGCGGGGAGAGAGCGGAAAGGGGATTTTCATCACATGCTTTCTAGCTCGAGAGACTTATTCACCCATGGGACAAGCCCATGGGGGTCTTTCGCCCAACGTGCGTTCTCCATTTGGCTAAAGTGTTACATAATTTGGTTCTACTGAGTGCTTCTGTTCGTCGAATCCTCTGGTATTCCTGACGTCGGTTTCGGCGACAACCCAAGCAGGGTGTGGCAGAGCTTGCTGCGAAGATAGTTCGCTTGTCGACAACCGATGCCGGCAAGCGGCGGGGCGCCCGGATCTGGCATCCAACTCCATCCATGTGCGCGCGGCCCGAACTGTCTTTCCCCCTAAAACTCTATGAGGTTGAAGATGCTTCGCAAACGGGCTCGCCCTCGCAATTCCATTCGTCGCAGGTTTCGCAAACGGACAGGCACCCGATTCAATGGACGTCGCATGGTCTTGGAATCACTTGAAGACCGGCGTCTGCTCACGACGCTGGTGCAGATCACGGACTCGCCGGCCAGTGGTCTGAATGTGGTTCGCGCGATCGATGCCAGTGGTGATCACATGATGGTGCTCTCCAATCAAGACTACGCGGGCTCCAATACGGACGGCAACATCGAAGTGTTTCTCCACGACAGCACGGCGGGCACGTTTACTCAGATCACAGAGACTGAGGGAACTCCGGCGAACTGGGCTGTGGCGCCTGTGGGCGGTGCGATCAGTCAAGACGGCAGTCGGGTGGTTTTCGCTTCGCCCTTTGATTTGGTCTCTGGAAGTAACCAGGACGGCAACTGGGAGATTTTCGTTTATGACACTTCGACCCAGAGTCTCACCCAATTAACGCATGTGACCGTGGGCGATAGCACCGATCCTTCCCTGAGTGCTGATGGCCGGTGGGTGGCTTTTCAAGCGACGGCTGATCTGGTCGGAGGCAATAGCGACGGCAACTCGGAGATTTACCTGATCGATACACAAACGAATACCATTTCACAGGTTACCAGTTCGGTTGACGAAGAGGGCAGTGGTCGCATTGGCAGCAAGCAAGCGGCCATCAATGGCGACGGCACACGAGTAGTCTTCGTCTCGACGGCCGATTTGCTCGGTGGCTCGAACCAAGAACACGGATCTTGCGTGTTTCTCTATGATGCCGCTACGGACGACCTTGTCCAACTTACCGCCGAAACAGGGAATGCCAGCGATCCGGCGATCGACAATGACGGGACGCGCGTTGTCTTTGTTTTGTCGAACGATGCGATCATGCTCGTCGACACGGTTGCCGATACGACCGAGCAGATATCCCATGACACCGCATTTAGTGCTACGATCAGCACGGATGGAAACCGCGTGGCTTATCGGGCTCTTGTGAGTTCGACGGATCTGACCGTTTATGTCTACGACAAGGAGCTTCAGACTGAAATCGTCGTTGCAAGCAGACCGTTCGGTTCGCCTATAAGCCTATTGAAACTCGTCAATTCGGACGCAGTTGGCGTTCTGCTTTCGGCCAATGGCACTCTTGTGGCTTTCACGGAGGACGCGGAACTGGATGGGATGAACACGGATGAAGGGTTCGATGTTTTTGCTGCGAGCGACTTTGAATCTCATCTGATCACCGATGCATTGCTGAATGTGGACGAGAATAGTGTAGCGGGCACCGTCGTTGGAATTGTGCCGGTGACCGATCCGACCGTCGCACTCAGCTTTGAAATTGTTGGTGGGAATTTCAATAACACATTTGCAATCGGCGGCACTACCGGTGAGATAACCGTTAATAGCGGGGTGGACATTGACTACGAAACGGCTCCCGTTTTCACATTGCTTGTCCGGGCGACCGATACGAGCGCGCCGCCTCAAGTGGATATTGCGACGATTACGGTGAACGTTAATGACCTGAACGAGACGCCGGTGTTAATGCGCCCGATTTCTGATCAGGACGCGTGGGTGGGGCGAGCGTTCGATTTTACGATTGCGGCCGATACATTTCACGATGAGGACAATGGCGATACGTTGTCCTATGCGGCAGCATTGGACGATGGTTCCGAGTTGCCTGCCTGGCTGAGTTTTTCATCGGCAACTCGCGCGTTCAGCGGCACACCGGCGGAAGCGGATTTGGGGGACGTTTCGATCGTGGTAACCGCGACCGACGACGGCGATCCAGTGGCCAGCGCAAACGACACTTTCGTAATCACCGTCCGACCCAACCAGGCACCATGGCAGAACCCGGCCAATCGATTTAATGTGGGTAACGAGAATGACGTTGAGCCGATCGATGCCCTGCTTGTGCTCCAGTACCTCAACCAGTTCCTCCCCGGACCGTTGCCGGAACCGCCTACGCCGAACGGGCCACCTCCGTTTGTTGACGTGAACGGTGATAATGACTGCACCCCTTTCGATGCGCTGTTGGTGATCATTGAGCTGAACCGTCTCGCGGCACAGGGTGCTGTCAGCCAATCGGCCGAGTTGGCGAACGACGTTGCTCCAATTCAGGCCGACCCGTGGATGGGCCAGCAGAATGGTATGCAGCAGACGGGGCCTGCAGCGTCGCCGTTGGGGATCGAGCCGAATCTTGTTGCAGGGCGGTCCCTGATGGAGATCGAACCGAATGGCAGCGAGTTGACCCTGCCTCCCTCACGGGAAGCCGGCGAGCCAGTGGCTTCAACGCTAATGACCAAGTCGCGAGGAACCGAGTTCGGCGGAAATGGCTCGGGTTCGATTGCCGATGTTGGTGCGGACAATGTCTTCGAAAGTGACTTGGAAGACCTCCTCGACGTCTTGGCACGTGACCTCAGTCAATTGTAAAGCAGAATGGCGAGCCGAATCTTCTCGGAGTACCCTTCTACTCGCCGGGGCGCCACAAGCATCCGACCGCCTATCGAGGCATGGGGCCAATGTGAAATGGACGGCCCGAATGTACTGCTCCAGCTTGGTCGAGCTTTCCATCCGCCCGCCACGAGATTCTGTGCCGCAGGTTGATTGTCCGCATGACAATTACTAGAGTTAACGAAATGGCTGTAATGACTTCTTGTTGCAAGAAACGACTGACCAGGAACGAACGGTGAAACGCATTCATCTCTTTCTTTTCATGTGCTGCATGCCGACGGCAATCGCGACAGCAGCATCACCGATCACCATTGATGCGTCGAAGACTTTTCGCGTTGAGTTGGCAACAGATTCTCCGGTTGGCGAGGCAAGTATCCGTGAGCACGCCATTGCGTGGCATCCTATCAAACGTAAGTTCTATCTCGTGGCTGATGTCATTCCGCTTTCCAGTCCCCATCATCCAAACACCTATGACACCGATATCCATCTCTGGTCGAGTGCGGACCTGGGCAGGTGGACGTACCACGGTGTCGCGGTCAAAAAGGGCAAGCGAGGCGAGTCGTACGACGGCTACGGCGTTGCGTCGCCAGTGGCCATGGTGTTTTGGAGAGGCGAGTTGCTTGTTCCCTTCAGTGCGAGGATGACGAAGAGCTTCGGGCGGCGAAGCATCGGTCTGGCTTGGTCGGGGCGTGATCCCGAGAAACTGCCTTGGACCAAATCGCCCCGTCCGGTTAGTGACCTCGACGGGAACGACGACGACTGCGCATTGCTGACGGTGCCCGGCGACGACCGCATACACCTGTTTCATCGGAATGGTGGACCGCCAGATTACCGGATCGTCCACACATCGTCCACCTCTCCGAAACAGCCCAACTCGTGGCCGAAAGCCATGCCGGTGATCCCTCGTTCCGACGATGTACGTGCGCAGGAATTGACCGGGCTGTTTTTCGCCAACGGAACTGTTCGTATGCTGGTGATCGAGCATATGCGCACTGGCGGGATGAAGATCGCGGATTTGCAGTCACGGGCACCTGCTGGTCCCTTTGAGCCGCACCAGCCAGGTCAACGATACCTGCCGGCTGATTCACAGCCGACCGGCTTGGCTTACAGCGGAATGATCACGCCCGTGGTGCGCGACGGCCGAGTCGTCGCGTTTTTCTGGTGCTCGTTCCAGAAAGGAAAACGATACGGACTGGTGGGACATCCGGGCGCATGACAGTCTGTCGTCACCGGATCAGGCGGGTGCGGTCAAGGATCATCTTTCCGATTGGTCGCTGAAGTGGACTCTCCATCTGGGATTGTTTCGATGCAATACAATCCTTTCCAGGTTTGTAGAAAGATCTGTCCGTTTGAGACGGCAAGGGTCGAGTTGCTTCGCTCGCCAATTGTGTTTATGGCGAGCAACTCGAACTTCTTCGGATTCGCGGCAAAAACAATCGTCTCGCCGGCATTGCCGGAACCGCCAAGCGTGAACGCCATGGCTGGTCCGTGGTAACCGCTCATCGCCACGGCATAGGCCGTGGTGCGATCCGATCGGCGGTACCGAATAGCAAAAAGGCCGCTACGCGGATCGCGGTTCTGTGCAGAACTCGGCACAGCTACGCAGG
>JAJSAJ010000806.1 GCA_024274855.1 Planctomycetota bacterium
CGGCTGAGCAGTCGCCGGTGAAACAATTCAATTTGCCGTCACATCGAGGCGTCATCCTTCTGCGTCCTGGTAAGCTAGCCGGTGACCAAGATAATCGATAGGATTCGATGGGGCGAAAGTCGTTGTATTTGAGTCAAGTTTGTGAATCGAGATTCGAGCCCTTGCCGGCTCCGAAACCCATGAAAATAGTGCCCCGTCAACTCTTTGTGTATCGTTCCCACAGTCGCCGAACCGCTGGGGCCCGGAGGGCCCAAACAACCCTAGCCGGGGTGCGTAAGCCCCCGGAAACCTTGTGTCACCCCTCCGGGGTTCCCCGAGGTCTCCAATCCGTTCACCGGTGCCTTACGGCACCGGCTAGGGTTGTGACGGCCCTCCGGGCCTGTGAAGTGCATGGCTCGCTTGTCCTTTTTTCATCGCTTTACGGCACTGGCCATAACTGCGAGCCGACACGCGTCGAGCGGTAGAAACGCAGTGGTCCGAACCCCTGCCCGGCGTAGAGTCTTACTGCGTAGGATGCGCCCTCCGTGCGGGCTTCGCCCGGACTCGCAAAAACCAAGGTTTTTGCACTCGCGGTGAATCACATCCGCTTCGAATGCATTATCATGTAACACGGTGTTCTCGCCATGGAAACCTCCTTTGGCTTGGCGTAAAACGAATGTTCTGCAGTTGGAAATAGGGTGAACATTTTGGCAACCCTGTAAGGTTCTAGCTTGTCCGGATTGCGAAGTATTTCGATGATGATTCTAAGGTTCAGGCTAATGTTGCTGGGCACTTTGACGCTGCTACCGGCGGTCCGCTGCTTCGCAGGCACGGCCGAGCACGTCCGAACAACTACCAACGCTCGGCGCGGGCTGAGCGTCTGCGTCGGCTGTGCCGACCCGAAAGTGCTGACCGACCTGTGGCAAGATGGCTACGGCCTTGTCGAGGGGGTCGACCGTGACGCGACGGCGGTCGAGCAAGCACAAGACTACCTCCGAAAGAAAGGGGTGTACGGAAAGATCACGGCACGGCAACTAAACGACCCCAAGTTGCCGTATATCGACAATCTAGTTAATACGATTGTCGTGCGAAATGCGGATTGCAAGATTCCGAGTAGTGAACTGGCCCGCGTACTCGCACCTCGAGGCGTCGTGCTTGTGCCACCAGAGTTTGCTTTTGACATTGCCGGATTCACCGCCCTGCCCTCCGATGACGGCTTTCGTGCGTTCCGAAAACCGGTTTCGTCAGCCGTCGATGACTGGACACACTATCTTCACAGCCCCGGCAACAATGCCGTGTCCCACGACCGGCAGGTGGACCAGCCGTACAGAATTCAGTGGACTGGGGCGCCTCGCTGGGCCAGACACCACGATTACCTGGCCGGCACCAGTGCTCTGGTAGCATCTGGCGGACGTATTTTCTCGATTGAGGACGAAGGGCCGATCTCATCGTTGGACAAACCGTCGCGATGGAAACTGGTTGCCCGCGACGCGTTCAACGGTCTAGTCTTATGGAAACGCGGGATCAGCTCATGGGAGAGTCGCTTTCGGCCATTCCGGAGTGGGCCTCCACAAATCGGCCGCCGTCTGGTCGCCGTCGGTAATCGCGTTTACGCGACGCTCGGATACGATCGACCGATAAGCATTCTGGATGCGGCAACCGGCGAGACGATTCGTACTTGCAAAGGAACCGAGGATACTCAGGAGATCATCTGCCAGAACAAGGTTCTTTACGTGACGGCAGGCCAAGATAACTCGCGTCGGCGCGAGCAAGCCTATCGACGTGGCAAGCGGGCAACCGTTCAGGGAAACATGCGGATCCTGGCCGTGGATGCCGAGTCCGGCAAGGTACTTTGGAAACGCGCCGACACAATGACCGCCTGTCTCTTGCCGACAACGCTCTGCGCCGAACAGGGACGCTTATTCTTTCAGAACACGTCCGACCTCGTCTGCCTGGATGCCCAGAACGGCAAGACAGTTTGGAAGGCAGACAGACCGTCACGACTGATTCGCAAATCATGGTCCGCGCCAACGCTAGTCGTTCATGACGGCGTGCTCATGTCCGCCGACAAGGCAGCCAACAGGCAGGCTTCCGAGACGCCCGAGCCGGTCATCTGGAAGATAACTTCCGGGCCCGACCACGGTTCTGAGGGAGAAGGCAAACTGATCGCGTACTCGGTATCTGATGGCAAAGAGCTATGGCGTTGCAAGACGGCGATCAGCTACACAGCGCCCCCCGACATTCTGGTTGCGGCGGGGTTGGTTTGGACAGGAACGGAGGTGGGGCGCAACAAGCCGGACTTCAATGAAGGTCGCGATCTCCACACGGGTGAAATCAAGCTGCGGCTGAACACCGACGTTGCTTTCGCAGCCGCCCATCACCATCGGTGCTACCGTGACCGGGCGACCGACCGGTGCATCATCCTTGGAAGAACGGGTATTGAGTTCATTCCGTTCGACGCTTCCGGGCAAGTTCGCCATTGCTGGGTCCGGGGTGAGTGCCAGTACGGCGTAATGCCGGCCAACGGCCTGCTCTACCTGCCGCCCCACAGTTGCGCATGCTATATCCAGAGCAAGCTGGATGGTTTCTGGGCCCTGGCGCCGAAACGGTCCACCCCTTACAACATGGACGTGGCGAACCGACTGATTAAGGGCGTCGCTTATGGAACGATCACCCCGTCCGATGCGGACACACAGCAGGGGCAATGGCCCACCTATCGGCATGACGCGAGCCGCGGTTCGATGACTCCCGTTGCCATGAATCCTCGGCAAGGCCTGGCATGGACGACCCCGATTGGTGGCGATCTTACCAGCCTGGTCAGTGCCGACGGCACAACGCTTGTCGCATCCACGCAGACGCACACCGTCCACGCCTTGGACTCGGCAACAGGTGCGGAGAAATGGCGTTTCACCGCCGGCGGCAGAATCGACTCGCCACCAACAATCTGCGGGAATGGGGCCATTTTCGGATGTGCCGACGGATACGTCTACTGTTTGCGTCTGAGTGACGGTGGTTTGGCCTGGAAGTTCCTGGCGGCCAACCGTGATCTGCGAACCGTCTCGTATGGCCAGCTGGAATCGGTCTGGCCGGTTACCGGCAGCGTGCTGTTGCGCAACGGCCGTGTCTACTGCACGGCCGGCAGATCGTCCTTTCTCGATGGCGGTATGTCAATGATCCAACTCGACCCCGCTACCGGAAAACAACTGGCCAAAAAAGTGTTCTACACGCGCGATCCGAACACGGGTGGCGAACTGGAGCAGACAATGGCCGACACGGAGCTTCCGGGAACCCTGCCCGATGTACTCGCCAGTGATGGCAAGTGGATCTACCTGCGGGACCAGCGGATGGACGCCGATGGGAGCGTGCAGAAACCGGACGTCCCCCATATCTACAGCTCGGTTGGGCTATTGAACGGCCAGTGGTGGTACCGCACGTACTGGCAGTGGGGAGCTCGCACATGGGGCCGCTATTCCGGCTGGCACGTCGTCGACGATTTTCGCCCAACCGGCCGGATCATGGCAACGGATGCCGAAACGGTTTTCGCCTACGGCCGAAAAAAAGTGGGGCCGAAAGATCACAACATGAGCGGCTCGCACCTGTTCCGCGCTGCGAAGAAAGTGGTGCCAATACCTCGAAAAACGCGAAAAATCACGCAAAACAACAATGTCGCACTGCGCCAACAGCAAAAGGCCTCTCGAGTCCGCTACCTCTGGAAGACTGAACCGAAGATCATGGTCCGAGCCATGGTTCTTTCGAAAAACGTTCTGTTCATTGCCGGGCCGATGGCCAATGCAACGGAAGATCCGTTGTTTGATGACGTCCGTTGTCCTGCCGCACTGCTGGCCGTGGATACCGAGACGGGTGACGAAATGTTCCACTGCGCGTTGCCGGCTCAGCCGGTCTTTGATGGCATGATCGCTGCGGGCGGGAACCTCTTTCTGGCCCTGGTCGACGGCACCGTACGCTCCTTCAACCCCGATACACTCCTTCGGTGAACAATCAATGAACAGGCACCTTTTCCAAATTGGTTTGTTCACGCTGATCGCGGTGCCGATCGTTTGTCTGGGTGACGAGCCTGACAAGCTATCGTTCACGAATTCGCTGAACATGCATATGGTCCGTATTCAGCCTGGCAGCTTCAACATGGGCAGTCGCCATGGAGGTGATTTCGACGAACAGCCAGTACACCGAGTAATAATCACGCAACCGTTTGCAATGTCCGCGACCGAAGTAACCAATCAGCAGTACGAGCAATTCGACAAGGGCCACCGCGCATTGCGTGGGAAACTGGGATTCTCGAAAGGTGATGACGAAGCTGCCGTGTTCATCGATTGGCACCAGGCAGTCGCATTTTGCACGTGGTTGAGCAAGAGAGAGGGCAAGACGTATCGCTTGCCGACCGAAGCCGAGTGGGAATTTGCCTGCCGCGCGGGAACCACAACTAGTTATTGGACCGGAGACAGCCTGCCCAAGGCATTCCAGAAGAACGTGTGTAACAGCTGGTTCCCGGCACCGGGACGAAGCTCGTCTGCCGAGGTGGTTTCCTTGACCGTTGCCGGGACCCCACCGAACTCGTGGGGCCTTTACGACATGCACGGCAATGTCGAAGAATGGTGTACCGACTGGTATGGTCCATACGTGGCCACGCTGCAAACTGATCCGGTCGGCCGCGCCGCGGGTGACTTTCGTGTGACACGCGGTGGAAGCCACTCAACACTGCTGGCTTATCTTCGATCAGCCAATCGGAGCGGCATGCTGCCGGATGACAAGACTTGGCTGGCCGGTTTTTGGCCTTTGGACGGGGCAATAACATCAACGATCACATGCCCATGAGCGTCTCGTCCGATTTTGGTCGCACCTGGATCTATTCCGCCAGTCCATTTCCACCGATCGGCGGCAACCAGCGTTTGATATTCATGCGATTGCGTGAAGGTCCGCTACTTTTCGTCTCCTTCACCCACGATTACTTCAAGTACCGACGCGCGCCTGAAACGGCACCGCCCATATTTGTTCAAGACGCCTCTGATAAGAAACGCCGTATCTTCGGCATGTTCGTCGCACTTTCATTCGATGACGGAAAGACGTGGTCGATAAAAAAACCGGTTACACCAGGCGAGCCCGCTCGCCGGTTGACCAACGTTCCGTTGACAGGCAGCTTCCTATTGGACGCAACACACGCGGCACCTCGCGGCTATCTTTCCGGATGCCAAACGCCCAACGGTGTTATCCACATCATTTCCTCTGGTTTGCATTACGCACTGAACATCGCTTGGATCAAGACCCCGATCGCCTCGCAATAAGGAAACAACGAGA
>JAJSAJ010000807.1 GCA_024274855.1 Planctomycetota bacterium
AGGATTTACGAAGTTTTTTGAGGTGTTCCCATCCGAAACCGTGATTCTAAGTCTATCGCGACTTTTTTTCGAGCCGGTGACCTGTGGATTCGAACTCGACAGACAATCGATCTTGGCGGCTGGCGCTGCTGCTTCGCCGAGCGGACCAGGTGACGCTGGCCGTGATCGTGGTGATCGCTTTCTGCGCCATTCTGGTGCACTGGTACTACCAGGTAACGATCGGCGATCGGCTGATCGAGATCGATCGGGCAGCCCCTTTCGAGCTGGAGTTCCATGTACAGGTGAACGAGGCGGACGAGGCCGAGTTGATGCTGCTGCCGGGAATCGGACCGGTCCTGGCCCAGCGGATCGTGGTCGAACGAAAGACGAACGGCCCCTACACGTCACCCGACCAAATGGAACGTGTGAAAGGAATCGGCCCGAAAACCGTCCGCCGACTCAGTAAATTCGTCAGGTTCGACTAGCGAATCGTCTACTTGGGCGCCGGGCGAATTAAGATTAAAATCACGGTAAAATCACGGTCAACGTAACCTGCTTGACCGTCTGGCAGTGAGCTGGCAGTGAGTGTGTTGGGAGGACGGGGCGATGCAACTAATTGGACGGCGCTACGATAACGCTCAGGTTGTTTGTATTGAGATCGAGGGTTCGCGGATCGCGGATGTAACGAGCCGGCGAGCTCAGGAGAAACGCTCGCTGCCCTGGATCGCACCGGGGCTGGTCGATCTGCAGGTCAACGGCTGGGGCGGGGTCGAGTTTACGGTCCCGTCGCTGACGGTCGATCAGGTCGAGCGGATCAGCCGGGCGATGGACCCGTTTGGCGTGACCGGTTACCTGGCGACGGTGACCACGCAGTCGCCCGAGGTGATGTTGCACGCGTTGGGGACGATCGCGGCGGCTGCCGAGATGCTTCCGGCGGTCGAAGACCGGCTGCTGGGGATCCATCTTGAGGGTCCTTACCTGTCGCCCGAAGACGGTCCGCGAGGCGCCCATCCGCGAGCCTGCTGTCAGCCGCCCGACTGGGATCAGTTCCAACGGTTTCAGCAGGCCGCTCGGGGCCAGATGCGCATTCTGACGATGTCGCCCGAGTTTCCGGGCTCGGCCGAATTCGTTCGCAAGGTCGTCGATTCGGATGTCGTCGTGGCGATCGGGCACACCAATGCCAATTCGGATCAGATCCGAGCGGCGGTCGACGCGGGTGCTCGGGTAAGTACGCATTTGGGAAACGGAGCCCACGCTCAGCTCCGACGTCATCCGAACTATATCTGGGACCAGCTTGCCGACGATCGCTTGACGGCGACGCTGATCGCTGACGGCCACCATCTACCCGCCTCGGTGGTCAAATCGTTCCTGCGAGTGAAGACGCCCGAGCGATCGGTGTTAATCAGCGACGTCACGGGGATGGGCGGGTTGGCACCCGGCGTTTATGACAAAGGCCATTTCGGGCAGGTCGAGGTGTTGGAGGACGGGCGAGTGGTCATGGCGGGCCAGACCGAATACCTGGCCGGCGCGGCGGCACCGCTGTCGGTCGGTATCACGAACCTGATGCAGTTCGCTCAGCTGGACCTGGCCGCCGCACTCGATATGGCCAGCGAGCGGCCGGCACTGCTGATTGGCGCCAAGCCAGTCCTGCTGGAA
>JAJSAJ010000808.1 GCA_024274855.1 Planctomycetota bacterium
CATCGTGTTAGCACCGGAGTTTTCCCCAACTTCCCACGCGTCCGGTTTACCATTAGTCATTTGGCATTACTCACTTATCATCGACAGAGGCAGCGCATCGGAGTCATACTCTTTCCACTGACCACTGACCACTGCCAACTGCCAACTGATAAATGATAAATGATAAATGATAAATGATCCTCCACGCACTTTCGCCGTGAACGGTTACGAATGAACGGATATTCATTGTTCCTATTTCGACGGTTGACTTTTGTAGGGTGGGCAGTGCCCACTCTACATCTTGCGCCTCATCAGCGAAGTCAAACAGTCGAACTATTCGGGTGAGGTTTTGCACTTCAGGAAAACGCCTTGAGCAGCGAAGTACTGAAGTATCTACGGACCATCACAGTCCGAGCGGTCGCTGGCATTAGCTTGAGGTCCTGCCGGGTTGGGATTGCTGGAAGCGTTCGCGCAGCCCCGCTCGGCGTGGAATATCCAGCAAGAACACGAGCATCTTAATCCCAACGCGGCCAAAACAGCAAGCGGGGACTTGTTCGGCGCGTTTCACGCGTTATGGTGGCCTTGAGGAAACATAACCCTTTGGCCGTCTGGCAAGACCTGTTGAATGCGTGGGATGAGACACCTTGCCCAACGCCTCGGTAACTTCAGGCAGCTAAACGGTTACGAAGAAACTAAGTTTTCGTGTGCGCGTCTTCCATCCAAGGAGCTTTACCGGCAATGAAGAAAGAAAATGGACTCCGTTTTTTCGAACTCCTGATGACCATTGCCGTCGCTGCGCTTGCCAATTCTTGGGCCGTCGCACAACCCCCGGATGTCATCCATCAGCCGTATCGACTGGATACGGGCTTGGTTTCCCGGTCAATCTCATTTGAGAACCCAACCGGTGCTCCCGGACAAGGTGGAAAGGCCGCGAGTCATTTGGGGCAAGCGAGGAAGGGAGCGCCGGCCCGGTCTCTCAAGCCGGGCGAAGAAGTCCAATTGGCTGATATCGAGGGTCCCGGTACGATCCGCCACATCTGGATAACGACGGCCCGCGATCCGGCGGCTCAGCGAGCCTTGGTGATTCGTGCCTGGTGGGACGGTCAAGAGCATCCTTCCATCGAGTGTCCGATCGGTGATTTTTTCGGATTCGCTCACGGGAAAATCCAACCTTACCAATCAGCCGTTCATTCCGTCGGAAGCACGGGCGGAAGGAATATCTGGCTACCGATGCCGTTCGCAAGAAGAGCTCGCCTGACAATTGCCAATGACGGCAACAAGCCGGTCCCTCTCTACTACCAAATTGGCTATACAGTTGGTGATCAACATGCGAACGACGTCGGCAGATTGCATGTGCTCTTCCGTCGCGAGAATCCGACAACCAAGAAGAAGGATTTCGAGTTGTTACCCGTGCGAAAGAACAAGGGGCGTTTTATCGGCTCAATCATCGGTATCCGGAACCTGCATCCCGACCAGTGGTGGGGCGAGGGCGAGATCAAAGTCTATATGGACGGCGATAGCGATTTTCCGACGATCTGCGGTACGGGCAGCGAGGACTATGTGGGCCTTGCGTGGGGCATCCAACAAACGCCATTTCTGTATAACGGCTGCAGTCTGAACAAGAACAATTTCGTCTCGATGTATCGTTGGCACCTGCCCGATCCCATCATGTGGAAAGAGCAGGCCAGAATTACGATCCAACAGATTGCATACAAGAAGGGGTTGGTCGAAACCACGGATGACTGGAGCTGTGCGACTTTTTGGTACGAGCCGGTGCCGAGTGCCCCGTTGCCGAAAATGCCTGGAGTGAAAGCGAGAACGGCCGACATCTGGCCGGGCAAGTAGGCTGCCCAGCCCCGAGTTCCTGTCTGTCTTTACGGTTGCAGTTTGGCAAGCTCCTGCTTGGCGTGCTCGACCAGCGGGCTCCCTGGATATTCGGTCAGCAAACACCGATAGGCTGCGACAGCTCGGTCCTTGTGACCGAGCTGTTGTTCGGCCTCAGCCTGGACCATCACCAGACGATCGGCATAGGGTGACCGGGGCGTGACGGTCAGCAGGTCACCGGCAACGGCGATTGCGATTTTCGGTTTCTTCCGGGCGATCCAATACCGGGCCAGCAAGATGGACAGATAGCCTTCGGCCTTGTCGGCAGGAAAGTCGCGTTGCCACCGACTCAACGTTTCCCACGCGCGCACCAAGTCCTTGTCTCGCAGAAACGCTTCCGTACTGCGGCTCAGGGCGCCCCGCTGTGCATTCTTTTGGACTGAACGAAGACCGAGCGTTCGTTGCTCTGCGGCTTTTCGGTAATTGGCCCGAGCTTGTTCGGCGTCACTCTGACGCGCGTACCAATCCCCCCAAAGTCGGTAAAGCTTGCCGGCATCTGGCCCCGTAACAGGTTGCAGGAAGCGCTCGGCAAACTTGAGATATTCAGACGCCTGTTGGGATTGTAACAACTCGTTCAATAGGAGATCAGCCGCCTCCAACGCACAGAGGGCGCGCCAAGTACCGCGCTGAATTGTCTTTCCGGCCTGTTTCCATAGGTCGAACGCTTCTTCGGCGGCCTGCAGCCGCACGCGTGCCACGGGGCCCAGCAGTTGAACAAGCTGCCATCGGACCGCGTCGTCCGTGGCATGGGCATCTTGGTCGAACGCTGTTTTTCCAGCTTCTAATGCCTGAGCCCACTCATAACGTTGGCATCGAAGACGAACTAACTGCAACAGGCTCAGGCTGTCGAGTAGAGCGGGATCGTAGGTGTCGACAACCGGAAGATAATCATCCAGGCTATCGCCCGGTTGCTTGTATGTACCCGAAGCAGGACGCTTGATCCATACGCGACTGGCTATCTGGTGAATCTTACCGCGCAATTTCACGTGCAAGGTAATACGGTATTCGCCCGGATGCAAATAGATGTGTGTCGGAACCGCCTGCTGGCTTGTTTGCCCATCGCCAAATGACCATAGGTACTTTCCCGTTTGCATGACCGAGTCGAGCACTGCACGAAACTGCACACGAACGGCCCATGCATCGCTCGCTTCAATGGGCGCATCTCCTTGCACGACAAGTCTAAAATCAGCCATAGGCCCTTTGTGATGCTGTTCGAGGCCTGTCAGGGGAAGATGCAGGACGTTCCCGTCGCCAAACGCCTTGGGAGGAATCGGCGTGATCCGAGTCGATTTATCGGCACCGGGCAGTCTCCAGGCGGCAACCGCACAGGTATCTTTGCCACCGGCCGCATGCCAATACTCGAATCGATGCTGGCCCGCCTTCAGTTGGGCCTTGCCCTCGAATCGCGCACGGCCAACAGGCCGATGCCTGCCCGGCTGGGCCACAACAAGTTTTCCATCAATCAGCAAGAAACTGCAGTCCTGACTCGATGTAAAGAACGCGTACATGCCTCCCTGACGCACCGTCAGCATAGCCTTGTAACGACTCAAATACGGAGCCGGCTCGACGTCGAACGGATTCGAACGTTGAAAAACCCTGGCAACGTAACCGGCCCCAATCGGTTTGGCCATCTTGAACGCATTCCGCACGGAATCCAGGCGTTGCAGATCGCACGTTTTCCATTCTCGCGTCTCCAGCAACAGGCCGGATGTCGCGGTCCAGGACGGGGATGATTGGGCCGGCGGGCCGGTTCCATAGTAGATTTGGTAGTTTTTAGTACCCATCTTGGGCTGGAATGCAATACGGCAGAAGTCGCCGGGTCCAATTTGCAGAACGCGATAGGGCATCGGTTGGCTCAGTGCATAAACAGACAGGGCAGGGTTTTCGGGGCGCAAAGCACCATGCGTATAAAACTCGCTAACCACCACATCAACTGAGTCCGTACGTGCGGTATTCACGACGGCATGCCGTCGAAATGCGAGCGCGGGATCCTGCCACGCTCGGCGTTCCGCGCCGACAAGCGGTGCAGCCACGGCAGCGACTAGCCACGAAAGAGTGAGAATTCGCTTCAGAAAGGGGAAACATCGCTTAAGTCGCCGAGCAAATCGCATTAGAATTACTACCTGTACGATCGGTTGTTTTTCGCTTTCCCGGAGCACCGTCCATGCCGACTTCCGGACAAGACCCGTTGTCATCGTTGAGTCCCGAGCAAGCCATCCAACGTGTAGCCAAGGCCCGAGATGCGTTGGTCGCGGAAGTCCATCGAGTCATCGTCGGTCAGGACGAAATGATCGAACAAATGTTGATCGCCTTGTTCGCTCGCGGCCACTGCCTGACCATCGGTGTGCCCGGATTGGCAAAGACACTGACCGTGTCTACTCTGGCCCATGCGCTGCACTTGAAGTTCAGCCGCATTCAGTTTACCCCGGACTTGATGCCGAGTGATATCACGGGCACGGAAATAATCGAAGAGGACCAGGCGACCGGGCGCCGTTCATTTCGCTTTGTTCAGGGGCCGATCTTCTCGAACATCGTGCTGGCAGACGAAATAAACCGAACGCCGCCCAAGACTCAGTCCGCATTGTTGCAGGCCATGCAGGAATATCAGGTCACTGCGGGCGGAAATACGTATGACCTGGAAATGCCGTTCTTCGTCATGGCAACCCAAAACCCGATCGAGCAAGAGGGAACGTACCCGTTGCCCGAGGCCCAATTGGATCGGTTCATGCTGTCGATCCACATTGGGTATCCCAGTCGCGACGAGTAGCGTCAAATCGTGCTGGCAACCACCAAGCACGAGCTTCCGGAAATCCATCCGGTCTTGCGTGCGCGGGATATTCTCTGGATTCAACAACTGGTGCGGCAGCTCCCGGCAACTGAACACATGATCGATTACGCCGTTGATCTGGCTCGTGCAACACGGCCCGAAGACGTGGCCGCTCCGGAATTCGTCAAGAACTGGCTGGCCTGGGGAGCCGGTCCGCGTGCCGCTCAGTACTTAGTTCTGGGAGGCAAGGCACGAGCCCTGCTCAAAGGCCGATATGCGGTTGGAGCCGAGGACATTCGCGCCGTGGCACTTCCGGTCCTCCGCCACCGTATCTTCACCAACTTCAATGCCGATGCCGAAGGTATCAACGCCGATGCGGTTGTTCAGAAGCTGATCGAGTCGGTAAAGGAACCGGGGTACGGCGAACCGAGTATCGCACCGGCAAGAAGCCACACTGGGCCGTCGCAGCCCCAGCAGGGAACTGCTCCGCCATCTTCCCAAGGACCACCAACTCCCCCCCCCCCTCCACCTCCCGCTGGTGAGAAGGACCGCGGACATTCGTCGCCAGCGTGGCCACCCGATTTTTCCGACAAACGCAAAGAGAAGAATTAAGGACTGTTGCCATGTCATTGGAATTGCGGAAACGTCTGTTTGCCGAATTTGATTCCCAGATGCTGGTTGATCCCCACACACATATCAACCCACACACGCCTGCCTCGACAACCCTGGCGGACATTCTCGGTTATCATTACTACACTGAATTGGCGCATTCGGCTGGAATGGACAAACAGCAAATCGAACAGGATGGGCTGGAACCGCAGGAGAAAGTCCGCCGTTTGATGGCCAATCTGGCTCCGCTGAATAACACGATTCAGTACAGCTGGTTCGTCGAAATGGTCAGCGAGTTCTTTGGCGTGCCTAGTGAGAGCGTGACTGCGGACAACTGGGAAACCCTGTATGACGTCTCCTCTCGGAAAATGAGCCAATCCGACTGGGCCCAGCAGGTTCTTCGCAAGAGCAAGCTGGAAGCTGTTTTTCTGACCAATGATTTCGATGATCCGCTCGAAGGGTGGGATACATCGGTCTATGTGCCTTGCTTGCGTACGGACGATCTGGTCTTCAGGCTATCGGACGGCAATCTGCGAGGCCGTTTAGAAGCAGCCACGGACTTGTCGATAACCGATGTCGGCACGTTAGAGCAGGCAATTGGTGCACGATTTGAGCATTTCGTTCGCAATAATGCGCGTGCATGTGCGATTTCCTTGCCTCCCAGTTTCGAACCGACCCGAGTGTCGGAAGGACGAGCCGCGACGGCGTGGACGCACATCTGTCAAGAAGGCGAAAGTGCGGACTCGCGACACCACCGAGCGTTGGGGCAGTTCGTCTTCTGGCGAATTACCGAGCTATGTGCCGATTTCCACCTTCCATTTGACTTGATGATCGGCGTCAATCGGGGTGTCTACGCCGATGGAGTTTTTCAGGGGCGCGACCTCTATGACAGCCGTGTATCACTGATTCAGTACGAAGAGCTCTTCAACGCATTCCCTCAGGTCACGTTTCCCGTATCCGTTCTGGCAAGCGTGACGAACCAGGAATTGGCCAGTTTCGCATGGATCTTTCCGAATGTCGTGACCAATGGGCACTGGTGGTATTCCAACACGCCGTCGTTCATTGAACGGGATGCCGCCGCAAGACTGGAGGCTGTGCCCCGCTCGAAGCAAATCGGCTATTACAGCGACATGTACAAGCTGGAGTTTGGTTTGCCTAAATTCCGTATGTACAAGCGAGTCCTGGCCAAGGTCCTGGCCGAGCGTTTTGTGCTGGATCGCGGTTGGTCTGAAAGCCAGGCAATTCAACTCGGAACGGAACTGTTGCGAGGCAACGTCGATCGCATATTCGGGCGCGAAGCGACCAGCGACTGAACACGCCGACTGCAAAGAAATGACGTAGCCGCTCACGCCGCTGAGGTCTGACGCAATTTTCGGCGGAGAAAGCGTTTCTTTACGCGAACCCATTTTGTCGCCGAAAATGGGTCTGACCCCTTGGAAGCGAACCGGCGGCCTACATTCCGTGAACGGTTACGAAATGACCGTACGATGGCCTTTCAGGCCGTCGTACGCGCTGAGTGCCGAGTTTCTATACTGCTCCCGGTCAAGTTTGAGACATTTTGCCTCGACCCGAAGTACAATCGAAGAAAGGTAACTGTTTGGGATTCGCCAATCAATAACTGTCGCACTTTTCCGCGTACAGACCCCCATGGGCTCGTCCCATGGGTGAATCAGTCTCGCAGCTAAAGGAGGGTCGCCGCACGAACGCCCCCCAGTAAACGCGACAACAATTGATCTGCCGGTCCTTAGCCGTCTGGCAGCGTTCTGGGATTTCTCTCAGAACCCGGAGATGCAGGTTTCCCGGGAGGGCGAAGCTTCCGCTGAGCCGCTTGTTTTGTTGGCCCGAACGGCTCGGCAGGAGCCTCGCCCTCCCGCTGAGTCGATCACTTGCCATCCGGCTAAAGTGTTACGAAAAAAGAAGTTACCAATAGGGCCTGCAATCCGAGTTGGTGTCATCTCCGGCCGTGAACGGTATATCTTCAGGATCCCGAACAGGCAACGTCCCAAATCACGGTTCGGACCCGGAAAACCGACGTTTTTTTGCTGGAACGGCCGTTTTTTCTCGATTTCTCAAGAAAGAGTGAACCTTCTTGTCGAGTGAACGTCTTAGTAACAATAGACGATTCTGCGGCCTGGACGGCAGGGAGTGCCGGTCGACGGCGGGCAAACGTTTCGAGAAAGTGTTTGCCCAAATGCTTGTCACCTTGTATTCTTAACCGACCCGGTTCTTGAATCGGAGCTATTCGTCAGGCGAGTCGAGTTCTACGGTCTCCAACCCTCTCGGCCGCTGTGTTGTTTCTCTCTCGAACTGCGTTTGGATGACGCAGGGAGGATGAGCCATGCATCGCATTACCAAGATCACCGCCACATTCTGGACCAGCAATTGTTACCAGAATCACCCGGCCGGACAGATCAGTGCGCGCGTCGATGCAGGCATCCTTCAACAGACGCTCGTCTGGTTATCGCACCGACTGGCGCTGATATCGGACAGGCTATCGGGTTTTGTCCCCGAGGCCCTGTTTTCCGGTTTGGCGACCAGATGCACGGTGTGCCCCGCTGGGGTACTGATGCCAGAACCGAGTGCGCGCCGATGTGGGCACTCAATGCGCTTCCGCCAATTGAGGCATGCCACAGTCAGAGTTTGACGGGCATTGTTGACAATTGGCCTAGCCGAATGAGTCCCCGGATCTTTCGCGGATGACCCGCTTGCTGTACCGCTCGCGAAATTCCGCATCCAGTCATCGGCAAGCCATGTGCGCGAAGCCATTTGTCGCTTCGCGGGAAGAGAGAGAACCATGTTGAATCAACGACTAGATGACGACAAATGGCGGGTTACCGAGCTGGTCATCGCCGCCCAACGGGGCGATCGCGAGGCGTTCGGCCAGTTGTTCGAGCGTTTCGAAAACGCGATCATGGCTATCGCTCGACGCCGAATGGGTGACGAGGGCGAGGCCCAGGAATTGTGTCAGGACGTCTTCATTCAGGCAATGTTGAAGCTGGACCAGCTGCGCGTGCCGGAGTGTTTCGGGGGATGGTTGCGTGCCATCGCACAGCGGATGGCCGTCAATCGTCTCATGCGGCGTCGCGTGCTGACGGTCACCGATGCCGAGATCCTGGATGGGAACGCGTCGGATTGCGACACGCCGCTGGCCTATGTCCTGGCCGACGAGCGCCGAACCCAATTGCTAGACGGTCTGAAGCAACTGGGTGAAATGGACCGCAAGACGCTCACCGCGTTTTACATGGAAGGCCGTTCGTTGTTGGAGATGAGCGACGATTTCCAGGCACCGCTCGGAACCATCAAGCGACGCTTGCACATGGCCCGAAAGCGGTTGGCCAAACAAGTCGACGCGCTCGTCGCCGTCTGAACCTTAATGCCCCGGCACGGCCATCACGGTTACCACAAGACGCCGTCTGCCGCCGCCGGGGGCATTTCTCTTGCTGCTCGAAAGAAACCGGCAAAACGCGAAACTCTCGCGATCAGTTTCCGAGCGTATTGTTCGTCACAACGAGGCGATGTCTAGAAACCCGGAGAAGCACTGTTTCCGGGAGGGCAAAGCTCCTGCTGAGCCTCTTGTTTTGTCGGCCAAAACGGCTCGGCGGGAGCCTCGCCCTCCCGTTTTGAGAAAAATCACTAGTCTTTCGAGGCACGGTCGCCCAACCGAGAGCGTCTTGCCTCGCTACAGGACTCCGAAATTCCCCGTTCCAGCTCGCGCAACAATTGCTCATCAGAAAGCTCGGCTACGCGCACGGCTGGAATCGGCTCGCCAACACTCATGCGGATCGTCTTCAGTCGGGGCCACCGTTCGGTTCGTGGCCAAGCCTCAAGGCACCGTCAATTCCAACGGGCAGCAATGTAGCGCGGCCGCGGCGAGCCAACGCGATGAAGCCGGGGCTAAGCCGCGCCACTCGGCCGTCACGCGTCCGCGTCCCCTCCGGAAACACAAGCAGTGGCTCCTCACGCCTCAGCCGTCTCAGCGATTCCCGACAACCACCGAGACTGATTCCGTCCCGATCGATCGGAATCGCATCAAGGAAGGTGATCAACCACGCAAACAGTCGGAACCGGAAAAGAGTCTTTCTCGCCAAGAAGTTCAGTCGCCGATTGAACGCAATGCCAACGAGCACCGGGTCGAAATAACTCTGGTGATTCGCACAGACCAGCACGGCTCCTTCCGACGGCATACGTGTTCGATGCAGGCATCGAAACCGAAAAAAGAAGAGCATGAACATACGGCAGACGAGACGAACCACGTCATAACCGATTCGTTTTTTCAAGGATCGGGGCATAGCCAATCACACCACACCAATGCTATTCCAAGGCATGTTACGGGGATTCTTGGTCGATGCATTGCCGAATCAATTGCTCGACACGATCGACAACTTGCTGAAGATCGAGCCCATCGGTTTCAATGATGGTCGCATCGACGGCCGGTTTCAAACGGCCAAACTTGCGGCTTTCATCTTCCAGGTCACGTTGGTTCTGTTGCCGCAAAACGTCCTGCAGCGTAACGTCTTCACCCTGTTGTCGCAATTCGATCAACCGCCGTTCCGCACGTGTCTCGGCAGAAGCAACGAGGAACACTTTGCACTCGGCATCTGGAAATGCCAACGTACCTTGATCCCGCCCTTCGGTGACCATATTCCGGCCGGCAGCCAGCCGGCGTTGCAGTTGAACCAAGTGCATTCGCACGGCGTCATTGTCGGCGATTGGCCGCACGTTTGCCGTCACATCGCTTGTCCGGATCGCCTTGGTGACGTCGTGCCCGTCGAGCAGAACGCGATTGCTCTCAAGGACAATCCCTGTTCGGCGAGCGAGTCGAATGACCGCGTCACCATCCTGCAAGTCGACGCCATTTCGCATGGCAGCGAGCGTCAAAGCACGATACATGGCCCCTGTATCGAGCAGTTGAAAATCGACTCGGCGAGCCACCTCCTTGGCCACGCTGCTTTTTCCGACACCGGCCGGCCCATCAATCGTTGCAATCACCGTTTTACCACCGCGCCTCCAACTCGACCCACTCGTTGGCATTCACATTGATCTGAACGACGCCTTCGCTGACGGTGCAATTCCCCAGATGTTTTCCGGAAAAATCGATCTGGCTGGCCTCGCTGATCGTCCGAAAGCTTTGAACACGAACGCGCGCCGAACGCCCGCACGTTTCGAGCAGCCGGACCGAGAATCCCCGAATGACGCCCTTGTCGATCAGCGGCTGCCAGTGCGTGGCCACGACATTGCGGCTGTTGATGTGGAATAGCCAACTCGACGTCCCACTCGCCGGCGGAGCGATCGAGTTCCGAATCATCGGGCACGGCATCAGCAAGGATTCGGCCTGCTGGACCGGGTATTTCAAGTCGATTCCAATCCCGAGTTCAAACGACCTGGCACGCTCCCCACGGACGATCAACAGTGAATCGAGCACGCGGGATTCCGACCGGCGGTGAAAAGGCAAGCCACCGGTCAACAGAGTCACACTGCGGACAGCGTTTTCGATCTCGACGTAAAGAGGTGCTTCGAATCGTTTCGCTTCCGCATGCTGGCGAATTTGATTCACGCCACGCCACAAACTGGCCGATTCGCTCGGCCAAGCCAGGCGACACGCGAAATACGAGTTCCACGGATCCTCATCCAGTTCGACCAGCGGATCGAGGTCGATCATCAGCTTCAATATCCGACTCCCTCGCCAAATCTGATAACACTGCCGGTAGGTCGCCACGGTTTCGCCTTTACGGCTAACCAAGCGGCCTTCGGCAGTGATTTCGCCCATTGTCGGCGTTGCCGCCGTAACAACAACACGATCGGCCGCCATGATCGAATAGGTGGTCCGGCGACGCGTTGGCGCCGATGCACTTCTCTCGACCGAACGCATTGCCAGCTGCTGCGACACGCGATTGCCGCGCGTCTTGTATTCGTATACGGCCTGTAACGAACCGGTGACCGGATTAATGTGCGCTTCGAAGAACTCGTTGTACAGACGATGCGACTCGGCCAGCGGTTGCGGAGGTCGTTTCTGAGCTTTTCTTGCTGACGATCCCGCAGCTTGGATCCAGGCAAATCCGAGGGGCGGGACGTCGACAACCGTGTACTTGTGCTCGCCCGACGCGGATGCTGAATAGATCGGCTTCTCAATCGCCGGCAGGCCGGTCAACTCGGAAAGATCGAGCCCGGTTCGCCGGACCAGACTGGATGGATTCACGACCAGATAGCCAGGTTCGGCGGCAGAATCGCCGCGAGGTACCTGGTCTGAAATGGATTGGACCGACTGGGCAAGTGCATCGGCCAATTCGGCGTCCAGACCGGGCACGTCAGCCTGCTCGGCCGCCGCGTCAACCCGCCTCGCTAACTGCGAGCCGGTTTCGCGTGTCGGACCATTCGGCGTACCGACCAATGCCGCGATAGTCTCCAGCGTCTGAACCGCATCGACGTGCACCCGACGCTGCCAATAGCGCACCGATGTCGATATCGGATCCGCTTTCTCCTCCGCGACAGCTTGGGCCAGATACGGAGCGATATACTGGTCCGCCAGAAAATGCTCCAGCTGCGTGGGATACTCGGATTCCTGAAAGTACTCGCTCGCCGTAACGAACTTGCCGAGCAGGTTGCTGTAACGGGCTACACGCCGTAAATCGTGATACCAGGGGCTCACATGCGTCGGCCAGTGGGCCAGGCAAACGGTTGCGATGTGGTCCATATCCATCGTCTCGCCCAGCTTGGACGCGAACCCCAGAAATGTTTCGGCGGATGACGCATCCAACGGAGTCCGCCCGATGGCATCGATCGTCGTCAGATCCGGACCTTCCCAGCGAAGTTTGATTTGAGCACCTTCGGGGAGCTTCCCGCCATCAAGCGTCGCGATGATGGCACCGTCAAAACCAAGTTGGCGAAGAACAGCCGGGTGGATGACCGACATACCGAACCGGCGACGCCCATAAACCTCGGGGCGGCTCAATCCACGGTGCTCGATCGACTCAAGTCCGCGCCGCAGTTGGGCCAGAATCGTTTCGCAGCTGAGCAGTGTGGTTCGGCCTTCGGCAAACTCGCCACCGACCAGTCCGACGTGACCCTCGCTTTGTCCTTGCCGAACCGCCTGCAGTGTCTCCGGAGCCGTCTGTTCCATCTGCTCGAGCAAATCGGCCGTTACCAGCAGATTCACAGGCACATCCTGCATCACCAGCTGACGAAGGGGATCACCTAACGTGGATGGAGCCAGCAGGGTCAGGTCCAGGATGTAAGCATCCACCGCGTAGTAGTGGTCCCGTTCTTGTGCCAACAAGTCAAAGCAAGCGACCAGCTGCTGCTTGGCGCGATCCGCTTCGCCACCGACGGCCGCTTCGGCACCAGCAACGACCTGGTTGAAGAAGTGGATCTCATCCAGATTCGTCGCGTATCGCATTTGACGCGTCAGTAACTCGACCTGCAGATAACAGTAGCCGAGGGCCAGGAAATCGGCCGCCAGGTCCGGATCAATACGATCCAGCTGGTCAGCCACGGGGGGCAGAATCTGTTGGAAAATCGACTCGCGCGACAAATCACCTGTTACGACAATCGCCCCGTCGGCCCGAGCTCGATCGACAAAACCGGCCGGAACCTCCGGCTCACTGACTCCGGGAATCAGAATTAGATGTTGCGATACGTCGCTCGGAGGCGAGCTTGCGTGGTACCAGTTCGGAGCATTTGCGGCCGTGGCCAGAATTGCGGGGTGCCACAGTGCCGTCCACGCGGCCAGCAGTCCATCAGCCTCCCCCCCCTGATGATGCATCGGGAAGTCCTCAAGGCTGTGGCATGGAAGCAGAATACAGGTTTCCCGATACGTCATGGCAATGGCTGGCGGCAAGAAATCACGTTGCGATCCGGGCTGAACAACTCCGGTGCCCGGTAGATCAGGGACTCTACACCATATCGATCGATCGGGCGGATGTCGAGCAAGGTAGGGTGGACAAATCACGATCCGGGCGCCTCTTCCGGTGCTGTTCGGCCGCGCAACCGGCCGAAATCACGGCCGATCCGTTCGAATAGGGGGCTCGATCATTGACAATGGGGATCTTCCCTTTGTAGAGTGGAAGAGTAGTAATGACTCGGTGGCTCTTGTTCTGCGCCTCGACCGATTGGGGTGCCGTCTTACACATGCTTTTCTGTTTTTCTTATCCAATGCGATACTTTGGGTCACCGGTAGTAATACGGCCGGCTCACGTGACAAAGGCAACAGAGCGGAAATGCTGATTTGAGCCCGATGGATCTCGGACTTGAGGGGATTGTTCATGGCAAAGTATGCAGGCGTTTGGGGTATTGACATCGGTCAGTGCGCCTTCAAAGCGTTGCGATGCAAGCTCGATGACGATAGAGTCGTCGCCGACGCTTTCGATTACATCGAGTATCCGAAGATTCTGAGCCAGCCCGAGGCAGAACCGGAGAAGATGATTCAGGATGCGCTCGAACAGTTTCTATCGCGCAACGAAATCAAGGGCTACCGGATCGCTCTCGCGGTTCCGGGGCAAAGCGGTCTGGCCAAGTTTTTCAAGCCGCCTCCGGTCGAAGCGAAGAAGATCCCGGAAATCGTGAAGTTTGAAGCGCGCCAGCAGATCCCTTTCGCACTGGAGGACGTTTGTTGGGACTTTCAGCAAATGGGCGGCGGTGAAGTCGACGGTTTCGCGATGGAAACGGAAGTCGGCCTGTTCGCGATGAAGCGCGAGCAAGTTTACCGCGCCATGAAACCATTCCAAGATGTCGGAGTGGAACTCGATATCATCCAGTTGGCACCACTGAGCATCTACAACTTTGTTACGCACGATGTTCTTGGTGACAAAATCGATTCGGAACAATACGATCCTGACAACCCTCCCCAATCACTCGTTGTCCTGTCGATGGGAACCGACACAACCGACTTGGTAATCACCAATGGTTTTCGCGTCTGGCAACGAAGTATTCCATTGGGCGGAAACCACTTTACCAAACAGCTGACCAAGGAACTCAAGCTGACGTTCGCCAAAGCAGAACACTTGAAGCGAAATGCGAGGCAGGCCGAGAATCCAAAGCTTGTGTTTCAGGCAATGCGTCCCGTCTTTAACGACTTGGTCACCGAGGTCCAGCGATCGATCGGATACTTCCAGGGGATCGACCGCAAAGCGAAAATCGGCAAAGTCGTCATTCTCGGTAATGCCGTGAAACTGCCTGGTCTTCAGCAGTATCTGGCTAAGAGCCTTGGCTATGATGTGAGCAATTTCGATGCGTTTTCCAAGCTGAGCGGTAAGAATGTGCTGTCGGCCCCCGCTTTTCGTGACAACCAGTTGTCGTTTGGCGTTTCCTACGGTCTTTGCCTGCAGGGACTCAACGTAGCGAAGTTGCAAACCAATCTGGTTCCGAAGGAGATTGTCACCGAGCGCGTGGTGCGTGCCAAGAAGCCGTGGGCAGTCGCAACGGTCGCCGCGTTGTTGCTTGGCGGAACATTCTATGTGTTCTTCCAGTACGGCAGGTTGCACCAGGTGGCAGAAGACCGCGAAGTGGCTGGAGTCAGCTGGAAGTCGGCGGCCAGTCAGGTAGAGCAAGCCAAGACGACAAGCTCAGGGTACGAATCCGACGATGCCCAGCTTGTTGCTCAACTCGAACGCATCACGGCAATCGGTGAAGAACTGGTTGGCAACGCCGACCGTCGTGTTCTCTGGATGGAGATGCTGAAAGCCGCTAACGAAGCATTACCGCGAACTCCTGGAATCAAGCCGGGAGAGATACCCGACGTCGAAAAAGTCCCGTTCGCGCAACGTCAGGAGATTCATGTCACTAGCATGGATGTCCAACACTTCGATGATCTAAGTACTTGGTTCAACCCGACGATCAAGGCGAAGTATGAGCAGCAGTCGCTCGAGTTGGGTGAAACTGCGGCGGCGCCTGCTGACAAGGATGGGGACGCGACAACAGCCGCATCGACGGACGCGACGACTCCGGATGGCCCCGAAGGTGCCGGTTGGGCGATCCAATTGGAATGCTATCACTATTTCAATAGCGATCGGCGGACTCAAGGTTCATTCCACGTGATGAACACGTTGATCAAGAATCTGAAGACGGGGACGGTCGTGTTTCCGGTCCCGGTCACCAAGGTTCAGCCGGGCGTCGTTGTCTGGCATCAGGTGGCACCTGATAAGTTTATTCCGCTGCATATCGTGGCGCTAACACCGTCGTTGCAGCGAAATCAGAAGACCGGCGCGGATGAAGTGGCCGGATACCAGATGCAACTGGAAGGCGTTCAGCAACCGATCCCTCTGTCACCGGGCGACCGAGTTCCCGTTGCGTTTACCATGAAAGAAATGGGGATCGACTATCCTGTCTTGACTGCCAGTTCTCGAATCAATTTTAAGTACCAAGTTCCCAATCCAAATTACATTGCCCCCACCACAACGGGTACGGGCCAAGGCGGCCCGATGGGCGGCCCGATGGGCGGCGACGAAATGGGTGGGATGATGGGTAGTGCCATGATGGGGGCCGGAGCACTCGATGGCACCAGGGCAATGGGATCCGGCATGGGGGGATCCGGCATGGGGGGATCCGGCATGGGGGGATCCGGCATGGG
>JAJSAJ010000809.1 GCA_024274855.1 Planctomycetota bacterium
GCGGCCGAGTTATTGAGAGATCGAGCGGGGTTAGACAGCGGCGCCAGGATCCGATTGATCAAGCGTATTCCGGCAGCGGCCGGTTTGGGCGGAGCGTCGAGCGATGCGGCGGCAACACTCCTGGCGGGCAACAAGGCCTGGGGATTGGGCTGGCCGGTCGACCGTTTGGCTCGACTAGCTGCTGAGCTAGGTAGTGACATACCGTTTTTTTTGGGAAGTACGGTTGCCGTTTGTCGTGGTCGTGGTGAGCGGATTGAGCGAATTTCCGCTGTCGGTACATGGCATGTGGTCATTGTGCGTCCGCCGGAAGGTCTGCATACAGCGCAAGTCTATCGGCATTGCAGGCCGGCTCCTGAGCCGGCCAATGCAGAGGCCATGATTCGGGCGTTGCAAAAGGGTGATATTCAGGAGATTGCTCGGAACCTGACGAATCGGCTCCAACCGGTCGCCGCTCGATTGACCCCTTGGATTGACCGTTTACGTACCGTGTTCGACCGCCTCGATTGCTTGGGACACCAAATGAGCGGGAGCGGAACAAGTTACTTCGGCCTTTGTCGTCACACTCGCCATGCAAGACGTGTGGCAGCGTGTGTGCGAGCTGAATCGCTTGGTGATGTCCGTGTGGCAACCACGCTTTCAGCGCCCGCATGCATTACAGTGGCGACGCGCGAATCGTAAGGAGAACCGCGCATGGAAATCACAGAGGTTCGCATCAAACTGATGGACAATTCCGACGATCGCTTGCAGGCGTTTTGTTCGATCACCGTCGATGGATGTTTCGTCATTCGCGATCTTAAGATCATTGAGGGAACCAATGGTCCGTTTGTGGCAATGCCAAGCCGCAAGCTGACGTCCCATTGCCCGCAATGCGGCGCCAAGAACCACCTGCGCAGCAGCTACTGCAATCAGTGCGGAAATCGCCTGAAAGAAGATCGAACGTTTCGGGATCATGAAGGGCGAACCAAGTTGTATGCCGACATCGCCCATCCGATTAACTCGGAATGCCGAGAGATGATCCAGCAATTCGTGATTTCTGAATTCCAGGGCGAACTGGAGCGAGCAGAACAGCCTGGATACGTTTCACGCTATGACGAAGGCTACGAAGATCCCGAAGCCGACCACGTACCAGAACCCGAATCCGTGCGACCATCCGCCGAACGCACTCAAATCCAGCCCGGTGAAATCGAGCCGCGGCCTCCGCATCAACCACGTAGCCGCGCATCGAACCGAAAGCCCCTGGAACAACGACATGACAACCAGTTTGGTGCTGGTATCTTCGAATGATCGCCAACGCCGGCTTCACCTGAAAGCGAAGCAACTCGAATTGAATTGAATTGAATTGAATTGAATTGAATGTCGGTTGGACATTCCTTTGCCACTGGTGGGCCTACCCGAACTGGTGGCGGATGCCGTTTTCGCTGTTGGCAAGGAAACGGGGTCCGCGGCAGGTGGGACGCATCCCATCTCGCGAACCTCCATCCCACCGGGGCCTCCATCCCACCGGGGGGCGGGTTCGATCGATTCCTGGACCAGAACAATCGCCGGCGGCGATTGATGCAGATAGTACCCGGTCGTTGGTGAATTTTCTTTGTTCGCCGCAAGGACCTGCGACAAGTACACCAAGCCAAGGCCCGCACCACTCA
>JAJSAJ010000810.1 GCA_024274855.1 Planctomycetota bacterium
CGGACGTGGGCGTCCGTTTAACGATTTGTTTGTGGCCGAAGCCGACGTTAGGGATTGGTCAGATTCGGAGCCCATACGCCTTGGCGAATCGTCGGAATTGTCCCCGACTTGGGAAGACTGTCGGCTGCCGCCGCTCGAAGCATTTCGCTCAACTTTGCAATCCGATCCGCCTGGTCGGGATCGTCTGCCAGGTTCTTCAGTTCTCTAGGATCGCGGTCGTGATCGTACAACTCTCGGCCTTTTCGACCTTGGTCCCATTCGGTGTATCGCCATCGATCGGTACGAAGCGTATATCCGAAGACGCGCGTGGTGCGACGTCCCCGAGTAACCTCGCTCAATGCCCATCCCCGACCGGCAAACGCCGGATCCGCAAGCATTGGTTTGAGGCTCTGCCCCTGAAGATTGCTTGGACCATCAATGGCACAAAGGTCGGTAAGCGTCGGGTAGACGTCGACCAACCCGACAGGTGTACGGACAATCGTTCCTTTTTTCCCGAACCTTGGATCGGCGATAATCAGTGGCACGCGAGTACTCTCTTCGAAGAGGCTCATTTTTTGCCAGAGTCCATGTTCACCTAGATGATATCCATGATCGCTTGTGAACAGGACAATGGTATTATCGGCCAGTCCCAGGCGATCGAGTGCATCCAGGACACGTCCCACTTGTGCATCCATGAACGTAATGCTTGCGAAATAGGCTTGGACCGCCTGCTGACGCAAGTCATCCGTCATCAAATCTTGTTCTTTTTTTCGGCTGGCCAGCCCCAATGGAGGAATATCCTTCTGATCCTCCGCGATCCCCCGAACCACCGGCATTCTCCTCTTGGGGTACTTCTGGAAATAGGCTTTCGGAGATACGTACGGCGTGTGCGGACGATAAAACCCAAGCCCAAGAAAGAATGGACGTGAACGGTCGCGAGCACAACGCTCCAGGACCCATGTGGCGTCTGTGGCCTGAATCCCGTCGGTGTGAAGAAGATCCTCACGAGGGGATGCATACCAGCTGAGCGTCCCACCAAAGCTGCCCGGCCGGAGTGAAAAGATGTCGGGCTCCTCAAGCAGCCGGTCACATCCGGCAGGGTTCATTTCCATCTCCCACGAGCCTGGATCATCATGACCGTTTGTCCCGATCGACTTCGGCACATTGTAGTGATACATCTTGCCGATCCGTATCGCAAAGTATCCGTTTCGCCGGAACGCCTGTGGTAAACTGATGTGCTTCGGTATGGTCTGGCGAAAAATCTGCCCGTTGGACAGGATGCCCGAACTGTTCGGATAGAGTCCGGTCAACAACGAATTGCGACTGGGACCGCACAACGGATACTGACAATAGGCTCGCTCGAACCGAACGCCTCGTGCCGCCAGCCGATCGATGTTCGGTGTCTTGACTAACGGGTGCCCGTAACAACCGATCGAGTTATTCAGGTCGTCCGACATGATGAACAAGACGTTCATTGGCCTGTCGGCGGCTTTCGCAAAGGACGCCATGTGCCCCATCATTACCAATGCGACAAGGGACGTGATGGTGACCAGAAACCAGGGGACGGGGATGCCGAATCGTGAGTGTGTCATGGTGTACCACGCTTTCAAATACAAAAAACATCCAGACGTTCGAGCAATGTCTTGCAGAGCTACCTCAGATCGCTGAAGCAGACCGGCGTCCCAGCGATTATACCCGCCGAGACCGGGGATGGCCAATCGCTCGACCGTTTTTGGCGAGTCGCCCCCATCGCGTCCGATTCGGAGCATTCGTGATCCCGCTCGGGTTTCGATTCCATCGGTCGTTCGGTACAATCCAGACCGTTTGAACACCTTCTCTATTGTTCACGAGGTACCTCTTGTGCGACGTAGCAAGACATTGGCAAAGCTCCGAGCCGGCAAGCCGATACGTATGTGTGTACTGGGCCACTGTATCCCTGCATTTGTCAAGCATGCGGCCCAGTCCGGATTCGCTTGTATCTGGTTTGATCTAGAGCACCGCATGATCAGCCCACGCGAAGTGCAAGTGATGCTGGCTAATTTTCATCTTGCGGATATCGATTGCATGCTCCGCCCGCCAACATTGGAAAAAACGGGCCTTTATCGCTACCTGGAAGAGGGGGCGACCGGACTGATGATCCCGCATGTTTCGACCGCTGATAAAGCGCGCAGGCTGGTCGATGCAGTCAAGTTCCCACCGCTCGGGGACCGAGGCCTGGATGGCGCCGGGTTGGATGGCGACTACTACCTGCATGAAAGTGAACACTACGTGCAAACAGCCAACGACGAGACGTTCTTGGTTGTTCAGATCGAAACAATCGAGGCGGTTGAGAACGTCGATGCGATCGCCTCCGTCGAAGGTGTCGATGGATTGTTTATCGGACCGGCTGATCTGGGAATGCGGATCCGGCATGCGCCAACCACCCCCTGGACTCTGGAAACGGCGTTCCAGGAAGTGGCTCAGGCAGCCGCCAAACATGGCAAGGCGTGGGGTGCTCCCGCCGCCACGACCGCGTCCGTCGCTGACCTGTTTAGCCAAGGCGCACAATTGATCGCGTTCGGCAGCGACTTCGGCGCGATGATGGCGATGTTCAAAGAGTCCTCCAAGACGTTCAACGCCGTCTACCCATAAGACAGCACGGCTGCAATTGCACGTCAAACGATGTGCTGATTCTCATACGCAATCTGGCCGACAAGTCGAAATTATGGGCTGAAAGGCCCACGGACGGCAAGGCGGATCCACGGCTAAGGATTCGCCAATAACTGTCGCACTCTTCCGGGTACAGACCCCCGTGGGTTTGTTCCATGGGTGAATCAGTCTTGCAGCTAAGGTGATTCGCCGGCCCTAAGAGAAGCGGTGGTACCTCAACGCGTCCATTCCTGGTTTGTCCGAGAATGTTGGTTTTCTGCCTCCGGACTTTCTTTTGGCGTAACCGTTCACGGA
>JAJSAJ010000811.1 GCA_024274855.1 Planctomycetota bacterium
GACGGGGTTGACGGGGATTCGGGGGCGGCTGTTAGGGAGCGGAGGTGCGGTTAAGGAGGTTGCCGGGCCGGCAGAAAGTACATCACGACCTCCCGCTTGGGCACTTCGATTCCCTGGCGATCGGGGCGCTGTATCAACCCCAATTCTCTACGACGGCACGTATCCCATTACTGTGGAAGCCTGGATCATACCCGAGTCGGAGAACCCGCTGAACGCGCCGGGAAGACTTCATTGCACCGACTTCCGTACCGTTATTTCTTCAACCCAGAATGCGGGAATCGTTTTGGGTTTGATGAAATTTGGTTGCTCGGGTTTCTTCGCTCACAATGGTGACGACTATCAGGGCGGGTGCCATACGGAGTTCTTGTTTCGGGGACGACGTATCCATATGGCCGGGGTTTTCGACGGCAAGGCTACGAGGTTATTCATCAATGGGAAATTGGTTCAAGAGACTCCTTTTCCAGGTAAGTTCCACGCTTCCCGATTGGCAATCATGATCGGCGCGGACTCGGATTGGGGCTCGCCGCCGGCACGGCATTTCAGAGGAATCATCGACGAAGTGCGGCTGTCGAATGTGGCTCGTTACTCAGCGGATTTCGAACCGAAGTCGCGTTTTGAGCCGGACGAGCAGACCATGGCACTATACCACTTTGATGAAGGCGAGGGACAGGTTGCTCATGATAGTTCCGGAAACAATCTGCACGGGCAAATCGAAGGTGTTACGTGGGTAGACACCAATACTCTGCCTGGTGTTCCGCCGTTCGATCCCAAGCCAATGTGGAATCCCTTGGCAGGTCGTTCACCGATTGTGGATGTGTTGCCGATGGTGAACCCCGAGCGAGATTCCTTAAGCCGCGGAAACGCAGGTTGGCGGTTCGAGCATTCGGCACTCGTTGTGTCCGGCGTAAACCCCTTCTTGCAACTGCCCTATCTGTCGCCAAAGGAGTACGCGTTTGCGGTGACTGTCGAGCGAATCGCGACCGGTAAACCATTTGGCATCGCTTTGGAGCTCGGTGGGAAAACGTGTTTCTTAAGGTTCGATTCACCGTCGGGAATAACCCGCGAGAGTGGCCTTGCGACTTGGAACGGGAAATCCTACGACTGGTTGGGAACACCCTGCCGTGAACGGATTCTCAGGTTTGGCGAACCGGTCACCATGTGCTGCACGGTTCGTGGATCCGGAACGCACCGAAGTGTTGACGTTGTCTGTGAGCAGCAACCGGTCATCCACTGGGAAGGGGATGTCGACCAGATCGCGAGTCAGACTCCTAGCCAATTCTTTCGGCGAAGCGATCGGCCATTGACACTCTGTGGATTTGGTAGCGTGTTCCGCATTACGGACGTCCGGATGCACGCGATTTCAGGCGAGGGTCGGCCGGTCTTCTCCGAGAAGTCCGCACCGGTCAATCGAAGGTTGGCCGAGTGTCTTCTGTGGGCAGGCATCACCATTACCGTATCGACGAAAGAGGAGCAATCGCTGCTCGTGGAAAGCGTCGGCGCATTGCCGGCGGACTTTGAACTTCGTGGGATCGATACGCGGCGCGCTAGTCCCCTATCGCCCGATGACCTTGTCGGTCTGGATGAAATCGACACGCTGGAATCACTGGTGTTTCGAGGCCAGCGAGACTTCAGCGGCGAGCAGTTGCGGCAGCTTATCCAATGCCCTGCTCTGAAGGAGATCGACTTTACCACTACGCCGATTACCGACGGCGCGTTGGAGGGCTTGTCGACCCTCTCGCATCTGGAGAAAGTGAACCTCAGCTTCACACGCGTCACCGATGTGGCTCTCGGGCATCTGAAGGGTTGTCAGACGCTTCGAAGTCTGACCTTGGTCGGAACTCGCATAGGTGACGATGGTCTTTCGCATTTAGCCGGCCTGAAGCAACTGGAAGAGCTTAATCTGTGCGGCACCAACGTTACGGATAAGGGCTTTGGGCATCTCAAGAACCTTGCGGCCTTGAAGCGTCTGACACTCGACCATCTGCCGATTGGCGACGCGATCCTGGACCAACTAAGCGGCCTTTCCCAGTTAACACGCGTTTCTCTGATGCATACGGATATCACGGACGCGGGGCTGATAAGTCTGGCGAAGCTAAAGAGTCTGAGACAGGTGTGTCTGGTCGGTACCGCCGTGACTCAAGAAGCTGTCGAGCATCTTCAACAATCGTTACCGAAATGCAAGATCAGCTCTGTCGCAGGCTCGCCGGTCGACCTGTTGTCGCGCATCGACACGAAGCGGGATTCGCTCTTCGGAAAAGGGACGTCGCAAAACGGTACAATCGTGTCATCCAAATGGCAAAAGAGCGGGCGTAGGTTTGCGTGCCTGCAAGTACCGTATTCGCCTGTGGGGGACTACGTGCTGGAGGCACTTGTCCGGCGAGAATCGGGGGGCGACAATATCATGTTTGGGCTTGTCGTCAATGGACATCAAACCGGTGTCGGTCTCGATGCATATCCCCACTTTGGATGCATTGCCGGACTAATGATGCTTGACGGAAAGAGCACGGTGGAAAACGAAACCGGGGTCATTGGACGCGTGCTGAATACCGGCGATCGGCCAACACGAGTCGTCATCACCGTACGTGCCGGGGGCGTCACCGTGGCATGTGGCGATAAGGTGCTGGTCGATTGGAAGGGGGATCCCCGTCGCCTTTCCTTGTACAATTCCTACTGGATGGTGGGAAAGGGACAGTTGTTTCTCGGGGCGTGCAGCGATGAATTCAGGATCAGTCAGTTGAAGCTGACGCCCATTTCCACAACGGGCGAAGCAGTTGGCGACACAGGTTCGTTGCACCGATAGGATCCAAGGGGACTGCGTAGTTTGAGAGGCGGGAAGCTGCTGAAATCGAGGCAGTGTAATCTCTTCGTGGCGTGATTTGCGGCACCGGTGGAAGGCTCGATGCCAACGTCATTGACGGAGTTGCAATACATGCCAGATCATCGAAGTGATGGCGGTGGTTCGATCCGAATTCCCGCCTCTTGTTGTGGTTTGTTCGGCTTCAAACCGACTCGTGCCCGCGTGCCGCTTGGGCCGGATGTGTTTGAAATTGCAAATGGAATGGTCGTGGTCCACGCGATGACACGGTCGGTTCGCGACAGCGCCGCCTTATTGGATGCAACAAGCGGACCGGAACTCGGCGATGCCTATTGGTCGCCACCTCGAAAGCGACCGTTTCTCGCGGAGGTTGGACGACCTCCCGGCCGATTGAAGGTAGCCGTGACCTTTCAAGGTATCTATTTGTGGGATGTGGTCTATCACGTCGCCACGCGTGAAACACTTGGTTCTATCGAGGGTTGAGTGGATCTGTTGGAATAACGAATGTTCTGGGCGCTTTCCTTCGGAAAGGGACTCTTTTGAATGTTGCCGGTGCGAGTGAGTCGGCAACAGGCACGGCACCGGAAAGATCAATCCAGAAGATGCCACGTCCGTGCGTGGCGGCTACAAGGGCCTCGTCCATCCAGAAGAGCTGATACGTGGCCACATTGGCTGGGCCCTGATTTGTGGGTGCCCATGTTGTGCCCGAGTCAGCACTGGCAAAGACTCCGACTTCGGTTGCCGCATAGACAAAGCTAGGGTTGCGGGGGTGAATCGCCACATCGTATACGGAGACCGCGGGCAAGGAGTCGCCGATGCTTCGCCAACTGGTTCCTGAGTCATCGGTTTTCCAGAGATTGCCGTTCGAGTAACCGCTGAAGCAGGCAAATACTCTCTTGACGTCGTGCGGATCGATTCGGAGTCGAGTGCAATATCGGTTCGGAAACGTGGTTGGACCGTTGCTGTCGACGCGAGTCCAGTTGGGTAGGGGACTAGTTGCGTCGAACGACACGAACACGGTGCCATCCTCGTGTCCGATCCAAATCTGGGTAGACGAACCAGTCGCGGCTTCCTGTCGGTTAGCGTCGATTGCGCTGATGCGACTGCCGATCGAAGGCTTGATACTGGTCCAGGCGGGCGTAGCTGCCGTGACATTCGTAGATCGCCACAGTTGGGTTCCGCCGGCGAGCATTGTATGACGATCATGGGGATCGAGCATGAATGGTGCAATGAACAGAGAGTTCGCCTGCGCGCCGGCATCTGAGATTCCGGAATGGATGTAAACGGACGATCCGCCGCCGTTTACACTGCGATGGATCTGCAAATGGACATATTCTCCGTAAAGGAAATTCGGGTTTTCGGGATCGGCAGCCGAGGCGCCGCCGTCGCCACCGTACATCGACGACCAGTTTTGTGGACCTGTTGCCGGTCCAGGAGGTGACCGGTACACAAGTGTGCCGTTGTCCTGAGCACCGGCGACGACACGCCCACTCCTGACGTTCCCCGCTACGCTGTAGAGTTGCGTGACACCATAGTTGTTGTTCAACGAGCTCCAGCCGGCTGTCGGCGTCGCCGTTCGTACATCCGAGTTTCGGTAGATGCCTCTGTCGTTGGCAAAGTAAACGATCCGATTGCTGGTCCCATTGTAGTTCGGGTGTTCGCAAATAAAGTGGTGGTCTGCATGTGGTGAACTCGGAGCCAGCCACCACGTGCTGATTTTGGCAAGTGTCTGCCCAGCATCGAGACTGCGGTGTAAGTCTAGGCCACCGACGATAACCAGGTTTTGATCGGTCGGATCTCCGGCCCAAATCGTATTATTATACCAGCCTTGTCCAGACAGATACTCGGATCCGCTGTTTCGAAGCTGGTACGTTGCGCCACCGTCGAGTGATCGATAGATCTCTCCGGATTTGTTTTCTACCGAGGCATATACGGTCTTGCTATTGGCTCGGGCATAAGTGAGTTCCACGCGTCCGCGGAAGCTCTCAGCTTCGGCAAATTGATCGGTCGGAAGGCCTATTGCTTGTGCCCAGGTCTTGCCGCCATCCCGTGAGTAGAAGGCGCGACCAGCCCGTCCCCCGGCAATGCAGGCGTCATTACTGTTCGGTGCGAAGTCTACATCCAGAAGATCGACGTCAGGGAGAGTGCCAAACAGGCCAAAATCGATTTCTTTTGGATCATGTCCAGCGACATTCGTACAGCGAAACAGTCCTTGCCTGGTTGCAGCGAGCAAAATTCTGCCGTTGTGGGAGATTGCAAGACGATTGACGAAATGAAAATCCGTGCGTGTTGTAGAGGCAACTTGAAGCCAGGTTGCTCCGCCATCCGTCGACATGAAGACACCAGCACCTCGGAATGCATCTATGTTATAGAATCCCTCACCGGTTCC
>JAJSAJ010000812.1 GCA_024274855.1 Planctomycetota bacterium
CTCGGTTAGGGCGTGTCTCGGTTAGGGCTGGGCATCAACGCGATTGCGAATGCACGAAACGTTTTGTGGATCTACATATTGGGAGACTGTTATGCGGCGAGAAGCTTGGTTCGAGTCTCGCTTGGCGACCTTCGGTTGGCTGGCTTTGGTTGCCTTGCTTGGCGGTGTTGTGGTCTGGACAAACACGATGACGCCAACCGTTGCGTGTGCGCAGGAGAAGAAAGCCGGCGCCGATGCGGCCCCTCCCGCTGATGCTCCGGCTCCCGACGCGGCCGGTGCTGACGCTCCGGCTGGCGACGCGGAACCGGCTGCCGATGCCGAACTGCCGGCCGAGGCGGAACCGGCCGCTCCAGCCGCTCCCGCACCCACCCCGGCCGGACGTAAGTCCTATCTTCGCATTGCGCTCGAGGCGCTTGGCTGGTCGTATACGCTGGTCTTCCTGGGGCTTTCCTTTACGCTGGTCGCTCTGCTGGTTATGAACTTGTTAACTGCGCGCCGGGATAATGTCTGTCCGGTCGAACTGATCGAGGGATTTGAAGCCTGCCTCAAGGAAAAAGAGTATCAAGATGCCTATGAATTGGCCAAAGCGGACGAGTCGTTTCTGGGACAGGTGCTATCGGCCGGGCTTGCCAAACTGAACGCGGGCTATCCTCAGGCGGTTGAGGCGATGCAAGAAGTTGGTGAAGAAGAGAACATGAAGTTGGAGCATCGCCTGAGCTACATGGCGTTGATTGGAACCATTAGTCCCATGGTCGGATTGTTCGGAACGGTCCAGGGTATGATTACTTCGTTCCGTGTGATTGCCGACAGTACGGGGACCCCGAGTCCCGCGAAGCTGGCCGAGGGAATCTCGACAGCCTTGTTCACAACACTGGTCGGATTGGCTGTCGCGATCCCGGCGATTGCCGCTTACAACATCCTCAAGAACCGTATTGCACGATTGGTGTTGGAAGTCGGTATTATGAGCGAGGGATTGATGAGCCGGTTTGAGAACGTCGGTCCTCGTAAGTCGTAGTTTATTTTGTTGAGGAATGCCAATCCGGCGGTGACTTGTCATGCGCATCCGCAAGAAATCGGGTAGTGAGATCCTGGAAGGCGATCTGACACCCATGATCGACATGACCTTCCAGCTCATTGCTTTCTTCATGGTCCTGATCAACTTCTCCCAATCGGAATCTGATCAGCGGATCATGTTGCCGCAGAGTACGTTGGCGAAGCCCCCCGATCGTCCGATGGAGTATCCGATTACGATCCAAGTGATGGCCAGTGGGACGCTTGTCTACGGCGGGCATGAACTGGTCAATATGAATCGACTCAGGCCCTATCTGGTCAATGAACGGTCTGTATTGGAAGGGCGTAAGCGGCCGCTGAGTGATGCGACCGTCATCATTCGCGCGGACCGTGATACGAAGGCGGGTGTTGTTCAGAAGTTGATTCAAGTCTGCCAGGAAGAGCGATTCGAAAAGTTCGCGCTGCGCGCGAAGGAAGAAGTGGTGCCGTAGGTCGTCCAGGCGCGGTGCGAGTGCTTGGCTGTTTCGTAGGGTCGGAGAGTCCGATGGGGAGGGTTGCATGAAGTTTCGGCGCGACACGGTCCGGGAAGATGAAAAAACCGAGTTGCAGATGACGCCGATGATCGACATCGTGTTTCAGCTGCTTATCTTTTTCATCATGACCTTCAAGATCGTTGCGCAGGAAGGCGATTTCAACATCCGCATGCCACTGGCGCTCAAGCGGGAAGGTCCGGTTGATGAGACGCCCGTACTGCCCATGCGAGTGCGCCTTCGCGCGGATGCCTCCGGAGGTCTCGCCTCCATCGCTTTGAACGATATGCCATTTGACAGTATGAAGCAGTTGCACCTCTACGTCATCGGATTGGTTGGCGGCGACGATCCGAGCCTGCGGGAGGATGCCGAGGTTGAACTCGATTGCGATTACGACCTGCACTACGAAAACGTGATTCAGGCCATTACGGCGGTCTCCGGATACGTCGACCCAACAACGGGCCAGGTCGTTAAGCTGGTTGAGAAGATCAAGTTCTCTCCGCCCAAAGAGACACCCTGATTCAGGCGCGTGGGTGGAACTGGCTGTGCACTTTCTTCAATCGAGTTGAATCGATGTGCGTGTAGATCTGGGTCGTTGCGATACTGGCATGTCCCAGCATCTCCTGGACCTGACGCAGGTCCGCTCCGCCGGCCAGTACGTGTGTTGCAAAACTGTGCCTGAGTGTGTGCGGACTGATCGATTTCGACACGGATGCGCGTGCGGCGTATTTCTTGACTAGTTCCCAGATCGCTTCACGCCGCAGAAGACGGCCGCTGCGAGATAGCAACAACCAGGGTGGCGGCGACGACGCTCGGGCAACCAATTGCGGGCGTTCGGTCTCCATGTACTGCCGTACCGCCCGGGCCGCTTGCGTGCCGAAGGGCACAATGCGCTGCTTGTTGCCCTTCCCTTGACACTTGCAGTATCCTTCGTTCAAGTGCACGTCCTGTGTCCTCAGACTACTCAATTCCGAGGCTCGGCAACCGGTTGCATACAGCATTTCAAGCATGGCACGATCGCGTTGCCAATACGAGTCGTGGCGGTTCGGTGCGAGCAGGAATCGAGTGACCGCATCTGGTGAAAGAACCTCGGGAATGCGCTGCCACAGCTTCTGGCTACCAAGCAGTTCGGCCAGGTTCTCCTTGAGCACTCCTTCCAACTGAAGGTACCGGAAGTACATTCGAACCGTGACCACGTGGCGGGCAATGCTGGCAGGGGCGAGTTGTTCCGTGTGGAGCCAGCCAACGAAGTCGGACAAGTCGACAATCGTCAGTTTGCGAACACTGCGTCCCTTCAACCATGTCTGAAAACGCCGGATGTCGCGCCGGTAGGCGGCGACCGTGTTCGAGGCCAAACGACACTCGCCCGATAAATAGTCGAAAAAGGCTGTTGACCACCGTCCTTCGAGCTTTTGCGGGGCCTGAGAGCGAGCGACAAGGAGTTTGCGTTTTCGAGCGACCATATCGGACACCTTCGGATGCGGTGAGGTCCTTGCTGTAGCCGATCACTACTTGCTCCACTCACCTGGGCGGGCGAGCCCGCCAGTTGGATCGGTCAGGTAAAGTGCAACGGTTCGTCGGGCCGGCTGTAACCCGCATGGCAATTTGTGGTTCGAAAACGTATAACGATGGCTCGGTGCCGGCGGACTGGCTGGCGCCTACTTGTTGTCAGGGGGCGGGGAATAGCCCGAGCAGACCTCCGTTGGCAGCTTGTGGGGGGAGTTGTCTGAATTGTTCAAATACTCGATTTGTGGTTGTCAAAGCCTGATTTCAAGGCCCGCGTCCCTTAGCGGCGCTCGGACAGCCAGGAGAAGAATCGCATGAATGTACTGGTGGTTGGCGGGGCCGGATATATCGGTTCGCACGTGGTTCGGTTGCTGACGAAAGCTGGGCACGAAACCTGGGTCTACGACAACTTGTCACGTGGCCATCGGCAGGCGGTCCCAACTGGTCGTCTGATTGAAGCCAGTTTGACAGACCGTGTTCGATTGGAGGACACACTACGTGAGTTGCGAATCGATGCCGTGATGCACTTTGCTGCCTTTGCGTTGGTCGGAGAATCGGTCGAGGATCCTGCCTTGTATTACAATAATAACGTAGTTGCAACTCTGGCCCTGCTCGATGCAATGCGCGCGACGAATGTCCGACGCATGGTGTTTTCAAGTACGACGGCTACCTATGGCGTACCCGAGCGAATTCCGATTACCGAAGACGAACCTCAGACGCCCATCAATCCGTATGGCTTTTCCAAGCTGGTGATCGAGCAAGCTTTGCAGGATTATGCCAAAGCCTATGGTCTTGGATTTGCCGCACTCCGATATTTCAATGCGGCCGGAGCGACACCAGACGGAGATCTGGGAGAGGACCCTCGCCCAGAGTCTCATTTGATCCCGATCGTGCTCCAGGTGGCGCTTGGACAACGGGAAAAGATCGCCATCTTTGGCGAGGACTATCCGACACAGGATGGTACGTGTATTCGCGACTATATACATGTGGATGACTTAGGGGATGCACACATCAAGGCCTTGCAACAGATCGAACCGGGTAAGCAGATTAAGTTGAATCTTGGGACCGGGCGAGGCGATAGTGTGCGTGAAGTGATCGAGGCATGCCGACGTGTGACAGGGCATCCGATCCCGACTGAGATTGGCGTGCGCCGTCCGGGAGATCCGCCTGAACTGGTCGCTGATAGCACACGTGCTCAACAGCAGCTCGACTGGCAGCCACGTTACAACAGCATCGAATCGATTATTCAAACTGCCTGGAACTGGCACCGCGGCCATCCTCACGGATTCTCCGAGTGAATCGCATGTAACGGCCAGACAAGGACGCGAGCAAGCCGAGCTGCTCTGCCGGCACTGCGGCTTGGTCCTTGGTTGGTCGCCGAGCTTTGGCAAGAAACAGGCAGTAGCCCATGCAGCCGATCATCGTCGAAAAACCGTATACGTTTATCCCACCCGAGCGTCGAACGTTCTGGTCGATGATCATTCGTGACCTGAACTTGCACGGTATCTGGTTGCGACGTACCGACGGGATCCGGTCGTACGAAATTCGTGGTTTGGAACTGCTTCGCCGGTCGCTTGATGCGGGGCACGGAATTCTTCTGGCTCCGAACCACTGCCGGATGTCGGACCCACTGGTCATGGGCTGGCTTGCTCGGGACGTACGATGCCACTTTTTTGCGATGGCCAGCTGGCATCTGTTTCAGCAGAGTCGTTTTGAGGCGTGGGCGTTGCGTAAGGTTGGCGCTTTCAGTGTGTATCGGGAAGGAGTTGACCGTAAGGCGATCAGTATGGCGGTCGAGATTCTGGATACGGCTGAACGTCCGTTGATCATCTTTCCCGAGGGTACGGTATCGCGAACAAACGACCATCTGCATGCACTTCTTGACGGTGTTGCGTTTATCGCGCGCACAGCGGCGAAACGGCGAGCCAAGCGAAGCCCGGATAACAAGGTCGTCGTTCACCCGGTCGCGCTCAAGTATCTTTTTCAGGGCGATTTTGATGCGACGGCTGATCCGGTCGTGACCGAGATCGAAACTCGGTTGACGTGGCGACCCAAACGGGAACTGCCGATGGACCAGCGGATCGCCAAAGTCGGTCTTGCGCTGCTGAGTCTGAAGGAATTGGAGTATCTCGGCATGCCGTTCTCCGATGATTTGGCTGCGAGGATTCAGCGTCTGATCGATCGGTTGCTCCAGCCATTGGAGCAACAATGGTTTGGCGAGTTGCGTGAGGGGCCGGTCGTGCCACGTGTCAAAGCGCTGCGGATGCAGATCTTGCCCGACATGGTGCGCGGGCAAGTCGACCTGGACGAGCGGCAAAAACGCTGGACCCAACTGGCCGACCTCTACCTGGCTCAGCAGGTCTCAAACTATCCCCCGGACTACCTCGATCGGACGACCGTCGACCGCCTGCTGGAAACGATCGAACGTTTCGAGGAAGACATGACAGATAAAACGCGATCCCATTCGCCTCGGAAGGTGATTATCGAGGTCGGGCCGGCGATCGATGTTTCGCCCAAACGAGATCGGTCGGCAGCCGTCGATCCGCTGATGACACGGCTAGAAATGGA
>JAJSAJ010000813.1 GCA_024274855.1 Planctomycetota bacterium
ACGGCAAATCAATCCGGAAGACATTCGAGGCTGTCCGGTTACGGTCGAAATCGAGCGAGCGGGCGGTCAAAAAGTGCAGTTGCCGGGCCGAGTGGTCTTCGTCAGCCCGTTGGTTCAGGCGGGGGACAAGTATCGAGTGCGGGCGGAAGTGCGGAATCAGCGTTACAACGATCAATGGCAGTTGAACCCCGGAATGGCCGCTTCGCTGACAATCCATCTCATTTCACGACCGATTGCCGCGCGGGGCGTTCCGACACCGGCGCGTCGGCCGGCCGGGTCGGCTGGAGTGCGACGATGATGGCTGCCGGAGAGATTGCATCGAGCAGTGCCCAGCGTCCGTTGCGTCTTCGAATGCGGGCCGATCTCGAGGTCGTTCGGCAGGGGTATCTTGGGCGGGACTTCTGGGTGGTCAAAGATCCGCTGACGTTGCGTTTCTTTCGATTTGAAGAAGAAGAGTTTGCCATCTTGGAAATGTTGGATGGCAAGGCCAGCCCGCAAGCGATTCAAGAGCGATTCGAACAAGAGTTTCCGCCACAGCGGCTCAGCTTGTCGCAACTCCAGACGCTGACGAGCCAGCTGTTTCAGCAGTCGCTGATTGTTTCAGACGCGGCCGGCCAGGGTCAGCAACTTTGGCAGCGGGGAGTGCGTCTGCGTGGCCGGACCAGGTTGGCGGCAGTAACCAATGTCTTGAGCATGAGACTGCCGGGCGTTGACCCCGATCGATTCTTGGCTTGGCTGAACAGTCGTGTCGGATGGTTCTTTTCGATGCCGGCCGTGGTGGTCAGCTTGATGTTCATCGGCACGGCGTTGCTACTGGTCGGCGTTCATTTTGAGGATTTTGTCCGTCGGCTACCCGGGTTCGACCAGTTTTTTGCCGCGAGCAATTTGGGTCTGATGGCCATAGTGCTTGGTGCCACGAAGGTTCTTCATGAATTGGGGCATGGGCTTGCTTGCAAACGGTTTGGTAGCCAATGCCGAGAAATGGGTCTGATGTTGCTGGTGCTGACTCCCTGCCTCTATTGCGATGTATCGGACAGCTGGATGTTGCCGAGCAAGTGGCGGCGGGCGGCGATTGGTGCCGCCGGCATCTACGTTGAATGGGTACTCGCCGCGTTGTGTGTTTTCCTGTGGTGGTTCAGCACCCCGGGGTTGCTGCACTATCTGTGTCTGAACGTCATATTCGTCTGTTCGGTCAGCACGCTGTTGTTCAACGCCAACCCGCTGCTGCGTTACGATGGCTACTATATCCTGGCTGACCTGGCCGAGATTCCTAATCTGCGTCAGAAAGCGACCTCGGTCGTGCAACGCACGCTTGGCCATTGGTTGCTGGGTCTGGTTCCAAAGCCCGATCCTTTTCTACCACAACGCCGCCGATGGCTGTTCGCTTTTTATGCGGTTGCAGCGGTCATGTATCGGTGGCTGATTCTCCTGTCAATTCTGTGGTTCTTGAACAAGGTGCTTGAGCCTTACGGTTTGAAACGAGTGGGTCAGATACTGATCGTACTGGCCATGTATGGTCTGTTGATCGATCCGGCCTGGCGATTGTTCCGTTTCCTGCGAGTACCCGGGAGGATGCGAGAAGTGAAAAAAGGACGTCTGCTTTTATCGTCCGGTTTACTTGGTGGTGCGGTCGGAATCGCCCTCTTGACTCCCCTGCCCTTTTCGGTCTCGTGTGACGTGACGGTACAGCTTCGTGAATCAGCGTCTGTCTACGTCGATGTGCCTGGCACGGTCGTCCAATGTCACGTCCGAGATGGCGAGTATGTTCAAGCCGGGCAATCGATTCTGACGTTGGAAAACATCGAGTTGCGTTTGCTCGCTTCGCGACTCGAAGGTGAGCGGCGTACTCAGATCGCTCGACTTGAAGCTCTGCAACTTCGCGTCTACAACAACGAGAATGCATTGCTGGAGACGGCGAACGTCAAGAATAGACTGGCTGCGGTCGAGCGGCAGATCGAACGACGGGCGGAAGACCTGCGACGGCTGGTGATCAGAGCCCCTCGCGATGGGTTTGTGTTTGCGGCGTCTCGTGCCGAATCGCCCCAGTCGTCCGACCGGCTTCCCGGATGGTCCGGCCATCCGTTGCAGCAAGAGAATGTTGGCGCTTATCTGGCCGAGAGTGTCTTGATTTGCCGAGTGGGAAAGCCCCAGCGGTGGGAAGTCGTCCTGGCAATCGACCAGCACATGATCCCATTTGTTCAGATAGGCCAACGGGTCGATATCCAGCTCGATTCTCTTCGCAGTCGGCCGTTGAGTGGGCAGATCGAGCGGATCGCGAACACGGAGATGCAAGTGACAGCCGCCCGTTTCGCATCGAATCATCGGCCGTCCGGGTCGAGTCGTGTTTCCAATGCGCCCTCGACACTCTACCCGGCCCGTGTAGCCGTAGAGACCGAGCAGGTTGGAGTTCTGGACGGCAGTCATGGCGTGGCCCGGATTCATGCCGGCTCGCGATGTCTGGGCAAACGGATTTGGGATGCATGCCGTAACACGTTTCATTTCGAGTTGTAACGACTACGGGAAACACAGCTTCGGCGTTTAGTCGCCTTTCGCGGAGCGAAAGATGACTTTGTCTTTCCGTGCCTGTTTAGCCGCCTGTAGGTTCACTGTGGGACTGCTCCGCCTTACAGCAGAATATGCCAAATGACAAATGACCCTCCACGCACTCTCGCCCGTCGATCGCGAAACATGCGCGCACCGTGCGAGCATGTCACAACCTAAGACGCTAGAGTGTTACTCGTTTGGGCCTCTTGATGATCCTGGTGTTCCATGAATATACACGCAGTTCTGTTCGACCTTGACGGCACGCTGCTGGATTCGCTCGATGACATTGCGGAGGCAGCAAATGCCATGCTTGTGTCATTTGGGTGTCCGCCGCATCCGATCGATGCATACAGGTATTTTGTCGGAAATGGTGCCGCGGTGTTGATTCAGCGAACGCTTCCGGCCGATAAGAGAGACGATTCGGATCTGGTCAGCGCGTGTTTGCGGGAGTTCGAGAATCGATATCGTCTTGGATGGAGTGTCCATTCGGAGCTTTATGAAGGCGTTCCGGAAATGCTGCAGGCACTGAAAGAGCGTGGCATTCCGGTTGCCATCCTTTCGAACAAGCCTCAGGAGTTCGTGGATCAGTGTGTCACGCACTACCTGGCTGAATTTTCGTTCGAACGGGTCTGGGGCCTGGATGGTGTGCGGCCGCGCAAGCCGGATCCCCTGAGTGCATTGGAAATCGCCAATAGGTTAGGGATTGAACCGAGTGAGTGGCTGTTCTTGGGTGATACATCGATCGATATGGAAACCGCTTGCCGAGCGTCGATGCTCCCGGTCGGTGCTTCGTGGGGCTTTCGCGAGATTCAAGAGCTTCGCAATGCGGGTGCCGAGGTTGTTATCGATCGTCCAATTGAGTTGATCAGCGTGCTCGAGTCGTAACACGAGCGGCGACGGTTGTCCGTAAGTGGACCTTGGGACATGTCTGACTCCTGCATGATGTATGCGAATAGAAATCGGTAACGGTTTAGCCAAATGGAGGAGAATGGTTGTCGAGGGACCCCCACGGGCTTGTCCCATGGGTGAATAAGTTTCGCGAGCTAACGCGATGTGGTGAAGTCCTCCCTCCCCGCTCGCTCCCCGCCGCCAAAGGCGGCGGGGAGCGAGCGGGGGCTTTGGAGTGACACGTTGCTCTTTAGCTCAATAGACTCGCTCACCAACGGCACAAGGCCGCTGGGGGCGATCAACCGAAAAAACAGCAGTGAGATGCAAGTCCTACTGCAGACCGCTAAACAGTTACAGGAATCGTTTCTTAGGAGAGAAATCGACGGTGGAGCTGAGCGATAGCGGCAAGACCTTGCGCGCCGGCATCGCGCGCGGCACGGTGGAGGCAATCCAGAATCTCGTCGAATGCGTCGACGGAGTTCAGGCCAAGGTCCCATCCTGCCCTGTAGTAATACTGGTACGCGGTTAGGTGCTCGCCCCGGTGACGTGCTTGTTCAGCTTTTCGAATCCAATAGTGTTTCACGCGATCGCGGAGTGACTGCAGTTCGTTTTCCCAGAACAGCCGCAGGTAGACGCCATCGGTCTGGTCGCGGGACAAGTGGTGTTTGAGTGCGTCGAGTCGAGCGGCGGCAAACTTGCCGTATCTTTCTTCGAACCAGTGGGTTCGGAACCGGATCGCGTTGTCCGAAAAGACCGAGGCGCATAGACCTATCATGTAGTTTCGCACAGCATTAGCAACATCTCCACGCCGCTCCGCCGCCCAGCCGGCAATGTCAAATGCCCAGCCGAGATCGGAACGTTCCTTGGTAACCGCCGCCGCGACGCGCTGGGCCGTGCCCCAGTCCTGGGCCAACAACCGTGGCGCGGGAACTTGCAAATGGCGGGTAAGGGTTTCTTGAATGGTATTTGGGACCAGCGTCGTATCGAATAGCCATCGGACAAAATCTGGCTCCCAGGGAATACCGAACTCTTGGGCAAGCTGGACATCACTGGAGGCCTTGAGTTCACTATCCAACGCGAACAGGATGCGGTCCCGACTTACGGCATATTCGGCCATTCCGGATTCGGAGAGCAGATTCAGGATCGCGCGGCCATCTGCACCCGGTCTGCCGCCCGCGTCCCAGAACGGGGCGATCAAGCCGGGCTGTTGAGGTAGCTGTTGGCGGGCCCATCGGGCGAGACGGAAGACGTCCGGTGGATCGGGAGTGGTGAATTCTGGACGTTTGGGGAAGATGCATCGTGCGGCCGCATCGTACAGCAACGCCTCGGCCAGTGTTTGTCCGTAAGGGATCCAGTCGCCGCCACAATGCGACCAATGCACAAGCTCAGAGACCCTGTTATCGGGTCCAAACCGCAAACAAAGCCAGTCACCATAGTCATTGCCGATCAAAGGCAACGTGTCTGGCAGCATAAAGCCCGCCCAGATCGCTCCAGGTTCAGGTTCTAGCAATTGTTCCGGAGTCCGTGCATAACAGAACTCCGCGCCGCCCGGCTGACTCCATACCTGCTGGTCCAACCAGATGCGCACATCATCCGGCAGTTGCAAGCAATAGCGTCGCTCAATTTGTTGCGACCAAGTCCCGGTCATGGCGAGGTGGCTTCACGAATACAGGTGGTACAGATCGAAAGACAGGGAACATCAAATGCCAAAGCGGCAATGGGCGCGTCGGCCGAATGCAATGTGGGCCGGCACGGGGACCAGTCAGGCCCGTGCTCCAGCCCATCGCTGATCACCTTTGCATTTCGTTACACTTTAGCCAAATGGAGAACGCGCGTTGGTCGAAGGACCCCCATGGGCTTGTCCCATGGGTGAATAAGTCTCTCGAGCTAAAAAGCATGTGATGAAAACCCCCTTTCCGCTCGCTCCCCGCCGCCAAAGGCGGCGGGGAGCGAGCGGCCGTCGGCATGACATGCCGGCCTTAGCTCAATAGACTCGCTCACCAACGGCACAAGGCC
>JAJSAJ010000814.1 GCA_024274855.1 Planctomycetota bacterium
GACTTATTCACCCATGGGACAAGCCCATGGGGGTCCTTCGACCAACGCGAGTTCTCCATTTGGCTAAAGTGTAACGATAAATCGGGCGTGTGGAAAATCGGGGAAAACTCCGGTGCTAACGCGTTGGCAGACGAAAATCCCCTGAACGACTACGTTAGACTTTCCCCCTTGAACGATAAGCGGAACAGACTTGGCTCACATCCTTCTCGGTCACCCGCACCAACCCTTTGCGGTAGTCCCACGCGTACTCGGTCACCTCGCTTTGCGGCTGGTCGGTAGTGTCGAGGATGCGCGATAGATCAACATCTGTCGCAACAGGCATGCTCGCGGCGTCCCGGATATCACGATCATTGACGGAAAGCTGGTCTTCGGGACTTGTACTGCCAACGGGAAAAAGGCAGCAATAAGATGTTTCAGATACGGGGTTGCAAGAGAGCGCAAGTCCGAACCTCGATGCGGCGGCGCTAAACAGCGCCGGGGAAGAAGTCGACATGTTTGCAGGCGTTCTTTTTCTCGCGATGGCCCCCCTGACGGCCGTCGCCGAGTTGCCGCCCGGTGCTCCCGTACCTGGCGGCCAGTACCCTCGACTGAGCGTGACGCGGGAGGAGATCCAAATCACCAAGCATCGTGCCGCGGACGAACCGGCGGTCCGGCTCGCCATCGAGCGGCTCGTCACTGCCGGTCGCAGCGAGTTCCATCCGCCAATGGGAGAAGTCCCACCGTTTGACGATGCGGCCAACGACCAGTTGATTCATCGCGCGGTCCAGTTGGGGTATGCCGCGATCCTGGCCGATCGGAAGGATTGGGCTCGCCGCGCGGGTGACATTCTCGTCGCATACGCCGACGTGTATCCAAAGCGTCCCGCCAATGCCGAAGGCCGGGTGCACCGATACTCGCTGCACGAGGCGATTTGGGTCTGCCAGGCAGCTACGGCCGCCGATTTGGTCTTTGCCGCAGGTGTGCTGTCAGAAGCGGAGCGGGGGCATGTCATGAACGACTTGCTTCGCTCTGCTGCGATTACGGTGATGACCGACCGGCGCAGCCGGCCCGGGCAGAAAAACGGGCACCACCAGTGCTACAACTTCCAGGCGTGGCACTGCGCCGCGGTCGGATTGGTCGGGTTCTTGATCGAAGATCGCCAATTCATTGATTGGGCGATCGACGGCCAGTACGGGTTCCGGCACATGATTTCGCACGATGTGCGCGACGATGGACTCTTCTGGGAACGGTCGCCGTCGTACCAACTGTTCGTGATCCAGGCTTCGGCGCAGCTGTGCGAAGCAGCTGCGCGCGCGGGCATCGATTTGTGGAACCTGCAAGTGCCCGATGACCTGACCGAAGACGAGTGGGGCTCGGGGAACTGGACGCTGGACGACGACAATGGCCCGAAGAGCTTTCGCATGATGCTCGCAACACCGTTCGACCTGCTGTTGCCGAACTTGGAAGCACCTCGGATCAGCGACGGGGGCCAGGTCCGTTTGGCTTCCTTCGGCCGGTATCTGGAACTGGGCTACCGGCGATCGGCAAGCTCGCGCATTGCCGCCATGTTGCGGCTGCTCGCTTCGGAGTCACCGGTGGCACCGCCGGGCTGGGCCACGTTTGCGCCAGAGGGTTCGCCCGAGTTCAGCAGTCAGCAGGAGCAGGGCCGGCACATCCTCGTGATCCAGAACGGATCCAACGCAGATCGCGGCGATTGGTACTCTCCGAAAGCAGACGTACCAACCAGCAAAAGGCTGGCCATCCGGTTGCGTTACCGGACCATCGGCTGCAAGGCTCAACGGCCGTTTCGAGTGCGTCTGGTCGGCTATTGCGATGGAACGTCCCGCCCTGATCAGTGCGTGTTTCTGGACTTGCCGCCGAGCGAGCAATGGACGACCGTCGAGCGAGTCATTTCGATGCCGCCCGATACAGATCAAATCAATGTCGAGGCTTTTCTCTGGAAGGCAGCCGGACGGGTCGAGATGACTGAGGTGGCCGTGCGCGCCCGGGATGGTTTGTCGATCCTGTCATCGACGGCGTTTGCCGAGACGCTCGCGTGGCACGCCGACGGTACGTTGCCGTGGAACTTTGTGACGGGCATCCCCCACGGTCCCGAACCGCCCGAGGATGCGAGGTTCGGCACGACCGGCCTCCGGCGCGCCGGTTGCAGTCTGTTTCCTGCAACGGGCGTGGCCGTTTTGCGAGAGAAATGGCTTGCTCCGAAAGCACTCGGTGCGGTACTCAGTTACGGGCCGTATGGCGGCGGCCACGGCCACCCGGCGATGCTCGAAATGATCGTGCAAACCGACGGTACAACCGCACTGCCGGCTCTCGGCACGGCTGACTACGCGACGCCGCTTCACGGTACCTGGACCAACACGACACTGGCGCACAATACCGTCGTGGCTGATCGCCAATCGCAATGGCCGCGTTCTGCGTGGGGACACGACACAGCCGCGAGGCAAGTCCGCGGTCGGCTGCTCGCGTTTCATGCCGACCAGCGAGTCAAACTCGTGCGCGCCCAATGCGCCGATGCCTACGAGGACATGGAACTGGATCGAACCCTGTTGATGGTCGACGGAATCGTGGTCGACCTGTTCCGCGTCACAGCCACGGACGAGACCGAGCACCATTTCGACTACGTGCTGCACGGCCTTGCACCACTGGTCGTGGACGAGCCTTCCCTCGTACCTCGCGACGCCTTGGGCGATTCCGACGGCTACCAGCATCTCTCGCATTTGCAGGTGGCGAGCACGTCCGAGGCCATTGACGCACGGTTTGGCGAAAGCCTGCGCCTGATCACGGCACCAGTGGCGGACACGGAAGTGATTACGGCGATGGGGCTGGGAATCGGCGGCACGCAGCCGCTGCCGGTGCTGTTGTTGAGCCGCAATGGCCGATCAACGCTGTACGTGGTCGCGATGCAATCGATCGACGACGATCGAGTCGTTTCGCTGTCTACCGATGCGAAGCGCGTGACACTTGGCATCGGCTCTTGCCGTTGGCGAATCGATCTGCCCGAAGACGGAGGAGCCCTGTTGCGATGCGGTGACGTGCGGTGGAGCATCGGTATTCCCGGCGTGCCGACACGGCGCGTCGGTAGCAATCCGCGTACGTGGGAACCCGTGCGCACGGGTTTATCACCCCCGTAAGAGCGCATCCGAGCGCAATCTGGGTGTTATGATCCAGCGTATCCCACAGTAATGCTGGATGACGACTTTCAACGGACATGACCGCTTCAACCTGGTCAAAGCGACGCTCTGTTTGAAATTGAAAAAGGAGCCCTGTTTCATACGCAACATACTCCGTTTGCTGTCGGGAGGGATGCTGGTTTCCGTCGCGTGCGTGGCGGTCTCGACGCCGGCGGTCGAGCTGGGTGATTTGCAGACTCCCCAGACCGAGTTGCAGGAGCGGCTGCGCGGGCGGAGCGACTGCCTCGGGTGGTACGATTTCGGCAAGGTGCCGGAGGGTTTGACCTTTGAGCCGGCCCCGGAACAAGACCCGCTTGCCGAAACCGCGGGAAGTCTCACAGGACAGCGCGCGACCCGGATCTTTCACGGACGATTCAGAGGCGACGTCCTGGACCTCCCCGAGACGGGCTTCACGCTCTCTTGCTGGCTCAAAGTGAACAAGCTGGAGGCGGTGGATCGCGACAGGTACAAACGCTCGGTCGGCGGGGTGATGGCGTCGGGCAGCGGCTACTACAACGGCTGGCGATTGCTCGTCTCTCCAGGCAGCTCGACAGTGACGTTCGCCCTCGGACGTCCGGAGGGAAGCGAGTGCGTCAGCAGTTCGGGGTTCTTTACGATCAACCAGTGGCACCACGTAGCGGTTACCTGGGCTGAAAACACCCTGGCGCTGTGGATCGACGGGACGTTGCGTGCCGAGACGACGATGGCCGTAGGCTACCATCGGGCGACCACACTCAAGTACTTCCGCATCGGCGAGTGCAGCCAGGGGACGGGGGTTCTCGACTTCGAGATCGCCGACCTTGGCTTCTTCAGCACGGCCCTTGCAGGGGAGACGTTCGAAGGGCTGGGGAATCCCGACGCGCTGCTCGCCCGGAGGTTTGCGGAGTTCTTGCAGAAGGTGCCCCTGCGGTCCGCCGACGGTGGCGGGGCCCTTCGTGCCGAGCAGGAACGGCGCTACCGCAGGTACTTCGTTCCACTTCTTACCCTCACCGGTTATGATGATTCCCGCGCTTTCAGGCAGGCCCATTCCTACACCCGGTTCCTCGTGGCCGGAAGCTATCTCCGAAGCGGCATGGAGAACGAGGCGAAGAAGGCGTTTCGCCAACTGGCCGGTCGATCATCCGAACGGAAACTACGAGACCGCCAAGTGGGAGTAGGTCTCGATGTCATCAAGAATGGTTGTAGGCAATCTCGTTGTGCGTGATGCGGCTGAATGGGGCGTGGGCTACGAAAACACCGAGCACGCCGCGGAAAATGCGGTCGCCGTCGTGGATAAACGTATTGTCGACCGTGTTGTGTGCGCATAGGAACTCGGGCAGCGCATCGTCAGCGGGCAGTCGTCCCATTCGCGTGAAATCGACGCGGTTGCCGAAGTGGGCATCAATGGCCAGCCGGTCCGGTTCC
>JAJSAJ010000815.1 GCA_024274855.1 Planctomycetota bacterium
CGACGACGCGTTTCGCGTCAACCGTCTGCTGCTTGCCTCGTCCGGTCATCGGCGCGCGGCACTCGATCTGTAAACCGGTTTGAGCGAGCCGCTTGAACAATCGTGTATTGGACGGCCATTTTTTGACATCGAGGATCAGTAGACCGTGCCGGTCCGGTCGTTGGGCATATTCTTCCAAGGCACCACGGTTCTGCGTCACAAATGGGTCGGCTTCGCGCACAATCACGAGCCGTCGCCCTCCGGCGTTAAACAGTGACACGGTTTGAAGCTCGTCCGACACATCGCGCCACTCGACCGATTCGCCGTCGTACTGGGCAAAGGGCACGTCGTTGTCTTGCAACGCACGATCTCGCAAACTAGTCAATGCCATGTGTCTCAAAAACGACTCATCACCAAAAACAACGTTTATTGGAGCCAGCGGTGGGCTTGTTTTCTGGTAATCGAAGATATGAATCGTCGTGCCCATCACCAACTCGTCTGTTACGTTACGGATTCCAAACCGAGCGTTATTCGGCATGGCAGGCCGAATCCGATCGTCTTCGGGGGCCTTCATCGATTGACTACGGTGACCGATTTCTCCAAGCCGGACCAAGTCAAGAAGCCCCCGGCTCCGGCAGGTGGTGCTGGCACGTTCCTCAACAGCGAGGCTCGTCGCGTGCCCAATGTGCGGTCCGCTTCGCCCGCTTGTTGTGCCATGCCCCTTAGTCAGCGCATTTGGCAAACGTTCGCCCGCGTGAAATCATTCTACCGTTTGCAAGCCGAACGTGGCAGGGGCGAGCATGTTTCAGAGAGTCGCCCACCCGATATCATCGCCGTTGTGGTGGGCTAAATGCCTCGCGGTCCGTGTCATGCAATGGCATCACGCCCCGAATCCGAGCTTTTGGGGCCAAACCGTCAATGCGGATCGCTTGATCTGTCTGGTCGAAAGTGACGTTGCCGGCCGTATCACGCACTTCCATGCGGACGAAGACACGGGGAGGCAGTTGCGGATCGGCCGGCCAGGCGTACTCGCCGTTGTTCGGAAGTGCGGATGCGATCTCGGTCCACGGCCCCTCGGGCGACTGGCTGAATGATAGTGCAATCGGGCGACGGCCAAGGTTGTTATCGCTTGCCTGCCACTGAATAATCAGCTGTCCGGCACGTTGGCCCTCACCATAAATAGCGCCGGTCAATTGGACTTGAGGCTTTGTCGTGTCCACACCAACCCAGATATCTGGCGGATCTCCCGATTGCGGGCGGGATCCTGAGAGCCCATTTCTCGCAACGATCACAACGCGAAACCCGAAGACTCCTTCGCGTTCGACTTCAACACTGAAGGGACTATGCAAGTCGGTGTCGGTCCCCCACAGACGCCACGCCTGTCCGCCATCTTCGGTCGCCCATAGTTGCACTTCGGCGATTCCCGAGTGCCCGACGGCCGCCACATCATAGTCCAGTTGGAAATGACGCGAGTTGGTCATTTGAGGCTGTTCCCCGGAGGGTAGCGATTGGGACGGTGGCAGCGTCAGTGGATTCCGGCTCGACGAGACCGGCTCAACAATGGGCCCACGAGGCGGTTCAGGACGATTTGAGGGCGGAATCGGCATCTGGCTGTCCCATGGCATGGCCGGCATTGTGTCCACAGGCGGGCTTCCCATCGGCTGTGGCGTTTCGTCCCGTCCGTGCACCTCTGGCCGTTGCGCTCGTTGC
>JAJSAJ010000816.1 GCA_024274855.1 Planctomycetota bacterium
CAGCAGCCCCCGTCTCAGCAGCCCCCGCCTCAGCCCCCGCCTCGATAGCTCGCGTCTCCGCGGAAACTGCGGGAGGTGTTTCTTTCACGGCAGGTGCGGCGATGGCGGGCACATCGGAGTGGGCGCGGTGGGGTGTCGATAGATTCTGTTTGCAAACCAGCTTGCCCGTACGACGAAAAATACGGCGAAGCGACTCGCGCAGATTCACGCGTTCATTGAACCACTCGGCCAGAATGTGCCCCACACCGGTTAGTACGTCCTCGACCGACGCGAGATCATGTTCGGGGTCCAGGAATCGTGCAGCGGTTTGCTCCAAATCAGCGGATGCATCCTCGATTTCGAGGATTTCCCGAGCCAAGGGCTCTAATCCACGTTGTCGCGCAACCGAAGCCAGTGCCTGCTTTTTCGGTTTGTAGGGCAGGTACAGATCTTCGAGTCGTTTGGGAGTGTTGGCCGATCGAATCTGCGCGGCCAGTCGTGGGAGCAGTTTCCCCTGCGATTCGATCGACTTAAGAATGGTCTGCTTGCGTTCGGCCAGCAAACGCATTTTACTCACTTTGGCATGAATCAGGCGAATCTGCTTTTCATCCAGCGCGCCGGTCTGATCCTTGCGAAAACGGGTAATAAATGGCACGGTATTCCCGTCGTCCAACAACTCGACCGTCCGCAATACACTGTCAGCGGGCAGCTTAAGTTCGCGCGCCACCTGTCCGAGATCAATGTCTACCGAGATGTCCATGGGGGACTCATCGTGTGAAAAAGAAAAAACGGCGCAAAGGACCAGCGGCCCAGCATTTGTCCGGTTCGCAATCTAGCGCTTGCCCTGAAAATTGTCAAGGATTGCCCCGAGCGGGATGGGGTGTTGGTTCGGTGCAAACGGGGTCGACAACACGACTTGCCCGTCTTAAAGCACCGTCGGAAGCACCCGCACGTTTGCTGTATCCAGAAAAAACAGACCTTTTCGTCATAATAGACCACACTGATCGTACCGTTCTGGTCGATACCATTGAGTGCAAGAAGCGTGTCGAAATTTCCAATCTGGTAAAGGAATACTTGATGGCAACACCTCGACTTCGCATTTATTACGGTCCGGAGGACCGCAATCAATGCGCATCCTCATCGTGCTCGACACTGGGAAACGACCGGGTGACAGTCCCTTTGGGGGAAGTCTTCCGGTGGCTCGTTGACGCGGTTCACACTGGACGAACTTGGTTGCATGACTTTGAAGACGACGAAGTGACGATCCCTGCGGATCTTTACTAAGTCATCCAGGCTTACCAGCATTACCACCGGCCATCCGCGTGAGGGCCCCGGAACCAGTCCAATGTCCCCCGGTTATGCCGGGGGTTTTTGTGCGCCTGTTGTCGAAGTATCGAGTCTGACGCTTTGACTCTGCCAGGCCTTCTTATCATCAGGGAGTCCGAACGTGCCAAGCGAGCCCAAGCATCCCAGTGGCCAACCGGGCAAGCCAACCGGTCGTGCGCCGGGCAGTTCCGACGCCCCCGTCCCCGCGGAAGCAAAGCCAACTTCGCGGAATCGAACGGGGGACCTGATTCAGCGCATTCGCCAGTCGGCGGACAATTTGGAGAACGATGGTTCGTCACGAGGGGATCTCAAAATTTTGAGTCGTGCGTTGCGGGAGCTACGTTATGCATTCAAAGTGTTTTCGCAGTATCGCCATCTGCGGAAAGTAACCGTGTTTGGTTCGGCACGCACATCACCCGATCAAGCCGCGTACCAACAGGCTGTTACGTTCGGTCAAGCCATGGCTTCGCACGATTGGTATGTTGTGACCGGAGCCGCCAGCGGGATTATGGAAGCGGGACATCGTGGCGCGGGACGGTCGCACTCGATGGGCTTGAATATCATGCTTCCCTTCGAACAAGAAGCGAATCCCATTATTGCGGGCGATCACAAGCTGGTGCACATGAAATATTTCTTCACGCGCAAACTGATGTTCGTCAAGGAATGCCACGCGGTCGTTTGCCTACCGGGTGGATTCGGCACACTCGATGAAGCTCTCGAGGTCCTGACGCTGCTGCAAACAGGGAAGCGCGACATCGTTCCCCTGGTCCTGTTTGACGCCCCGGAGGGCAACTATTGGGACGCGTTCGACCAATTCATCCGCACTCACTTGCTGGGCGGGCAAATGATTAACAAGGATGACCTGTCACTATACAAAATAACCAACTGTGCGGACGATACGGTCAGCGAGATTCTGAAATTTTACCGGTGCTATCACAGCATGCGATATGTCCGAGACAAACTCGTATTCCGGCTGCAACATACGTTGGCCGAAACCACGCTTCAAGAGATCAATCAACAGTACGCCGACATTCTGGCTAGTGGCCGGTTTGAACAATCAAAAGCACTGAGTGCGGAACGCGACGAACCAGACCTTGAGTCACTCCCTCGGCTCGTTTTCCAATTTGACCGGCGCAGTCTGGGACGGCTCAGGCAGCTGATCGACCATCTCAACCGCTGCTGAGCTCGTGAACGGCTTCAACCAGCTCGACCGCATGTTCCACGGGAGTCTGGGGCAGCACGCCATGGCCAAGGTTGAAAATGTGTCCTGGTCGTCCCGCCGCCATATCGAGAATCGCCTTCACTTCGCTCCGAATTCGGGCCGTGTCGGACAGCAGGACGGCCGGATCCAGGTTACCTTGCACGGCGAACTCATCCCCAAGAGTCTTCCAAGCGTCATCCAGGCGCACGCGCCAGTCGACACCGACTACAGCACTGCCCGTTTCACGCAGGAGCGGCAGCAAAGCCGGGTTGCCGGTGGCAAAGTTAATCACGGGAACACCTGGTTGCAATTGCTGGATAATCTCGCATACGTAGGGAAACACATATCGTCGGTAGTCATCAAAGCCAAGGCAGCCGGCCCAGGAATCAAACAGCTGGACGCATTGGGCACCCGCGGCGATTTGTGCGTTCAGGTAACGGGTCGTGGCACGAGCCAGACGCTGCATTAACAACCTCCAAGCCCCGCCATCCTGGTACATCAACGTCTTAGTACGAACGTAATGACGACTCGCACCCCCTTCGATAGCGTAACTGGCGAGCGTAAAGGGGGCACCGGCAAAACCGATCAATGGAATCTCGGCCGGCAGATCCTTGCGTGTTTGCGTGACGGTCTCCATAACGAACTCTAAGCTGTCCATGTCTTCCAGTTCGATCAAACGATCCACATCGCCTGGCTGGCGCAAGGGATTGTGAATAACCGGTCCCGCACCCCGCACAAACTCGAGATCAAGGCCCATCGGCTCCAGGATCGGAAGCAGATCGGAAAAGATGATAGCCGCATCAACACCCAATTTCTGAACGGCCGTACACATGACTTCACTGCAGAGTGCTGGATTCTTGCAAAGGTCCAGAAACGACACCTTCTGCCGTACGGCCCGGTATTCGGCCATGTAACGGCCCGCTTGACGCATCAGCCAGACGGGCGTCACCGATGTCGGCTCGCGCCGACAAGCCTTCATGAACGGGCTGTCATACCAGGGTGCCTCGCGATCAAGGACCTTGGAATCCGAGCCCTGAACGACCACCCCGCTGTGCCGCTTGCCGTGAGACAGCAATTCACTGCGCTGAGCAGCCAGTTGCACCAACGAGTCGAGCCGTGGTTGTTCTGGTTGCAAGTCGGCAGGCATGCCGTGCCGCCGCAGCATCTGACTGGTCGATGGCCCGATCGAAGCGACAACAGCTCGCCCGACCGCCTCGACCAATCGCGACTCCAATCCGAGTTGCTTAGCAACTTGCAGCAAACCCGTGACCTGTGGGGCCGCCGTGAACACAAGGACATCCAGGTCGCCCTGAACTAACAGACGCACGTTCCTCTCCAGCAGGCCGGTATCAGCGGGCAATTCCCACCGATAGACGGGAATGCTCAAGACGCGCGCACCACGTGCTTCGAGTCCGGCAATCAAGCTGTGATTAACGAGCCCATGTGCCTGCAGACTGACGACACGGTGGTCGACCGGGATGGACTGATCGACCAGATTGATGACTTCACGCCAAGTCTGGGGGGATGGTACGCTGGCAGTCGGCACCAAGCCGGAGTTTTTCATAGCTGCCAGCGTCTTCGGGCCCCTGGCGATTGTGGTGATATCCGCAAGAGCGTCAAGATATCGTTGCCGCTGCAAGTGTCCCTGAACGATGTCCAGAAGCAACTCGAATCCGACTCCTGTCAGAAAAATGGCAACATCCACGTCGCCGGTAATCAGTCGGTGGGCGAAATCAATCGCCTCCGGATTCTCCGACAGGGGGGTAATACGAACCGAGGGGCTTACGTGAGCGATGCCACCAAATTGCGTGATCAGCTGTTCCAAATGCCCGGCTCGGCGACTTTCGAAGGCCCCCACGCGCAACCCGTTGAAATCAGATTCTTGCTTGCTCATGGGTGCATATTACCGTCATCCAACGCATTGCAACAGACCGGGCCCATGGTGGCAGGGCCACAACCAAACAGGGAACAGGCCCGTATTGGGCCCGCTTCCGGCGATCGCTTTCAACTCCAGCGTAGCAGAAAATCCAATGCGTGATGTCTTTTTGGGCCCGTCGACAAGGGGACTTTTCGATCCGAAGCGATTGGATTCCAAACCTGGCGCAAGGTGACTTCTGGGAGGATCGCACTGAATTCGACTTGAGTCTTCGACCAACAAGCATGAAAGGCCGTCGTACGGTCATTTGTATGCAACTTGGGGGTCACGCCAGGCTTTGCGACATGCCTGTCACAACGTGCGTCGCCGAGAGAAGCACAAATGGCCTGTTCGGTCCAAGACCAAACAGGCCATTCGCCACTATCACTTGTCTTTCGTCACCACTTCAGCTAACCAGGTTCGCCTGGATGAAATGACGCTTTGTGGGCAGGAACGCGGACGGATCAACGACCGGTGCCGGAGGCGTCGCGGTCACTTTCTTCGCAGCCTTTTTCGGGGCCTTTGCGGGAGCTGGTGCGATCGGGGCAACATCGCCACAACCGTTGTCACAGCCGCAACTCGGCTCACAGCCACAGGTCGGCTCACAGCCAGTGTCACAGCCACAGCTCGGCTCGCAGCAACCAGTCTTCTTGCTGCAACGATGGCTGAAAATGCGGTCAAGCAGGGAAACGCGGCAGCGTTTCCGGCAAGGCTTGGCAGCACAGCCCGTGTCACAACCGTCGTCGCAACCGCAGCCGGGATCGACGACACAACCGGTGTCACATCCACAGCTCGGCTCGGCACCGCAACCGGGGTCGCCGCACTTCGAGTCACAGCTCGTGCGACAATGCGAACGGAGTCGATCCAGCAAGCCGATGCGACATCGTTTACGCAGGGGTTTGGCAGCACAGCCCGTGTCGCAACCATCGTCGCAACCACAACCGGGATCGACGACACAACCGGTGTCACATCCACAACTGGGCTCGGCGCCGCAACCGGGATCACTGCACTTCGCTTCACAACTTGAGTGGTCACGGATCCGAATGCTCTTGAGCTTGCAAACATGGCTGCGAATTGCATCCAGGATCGGTGTGTCGCAACAGGCTGTCGAGCTACCACACGGGGAAGCACAGCCATCATCGCAACCAGGATCCACGAATTTGGTCTCGCAGCAGCTCGCTTTTGAGCTACATCCGTCATAGTTCATTCCGAGCATCCGGTCGAGCAAGTCGAATCCGAAGCTTTGGGCACTTAGGCCTAAACCAAGTACCAACGATCCAACAATAATGTTCCACTTCATCGAGCCACGTCTCCTTTACTATGGAACGTTCGAACTGGCGCAATTCCCGGACTGGCCTGCGCCTGGGAGTTCCGACGGCAGGCGTTCTTGCTTGCCAAAGAAACTCAAGGCGTTGCGGGAGCCTCCTCAAGGGAGAACCAATCAGGGGTGTGCCGTTGTTTGGGGTGGGCCACGCGGAGGTGGTGGGTAGTTTTCACGGCTCTCCGCGCGGTGGTCTGCGCCAGAACCGGTCGAGCCATTCCTTGACCCGATAAGTCCGCTCCGGTTAGCCTAACGCAACGCTGCCTGTCTCCCGAGGCAGGCAGTCGCGTCAAGTGACATAGACGATATCGGCCTTGGTCGCACGATGCCTTGAGCGATCAAAAGTTATTTTCCCCAAGTGGTTTACATCAACCGTTACGCAAGAACTGACGCCTGCGGAAACTAGCGAAGCCGTACCAATTAATCGGCCATCCTTGCCCAACATGGCACGGGCGCAACCTGCACAATCGCTGCTTGCCAAACA
>JAJSAJ010000817.1 GCA_024274855.1 Planctomycetota bacterium
GCCCAGACTCAAAGACCGTTAACTTGTTGACCGCGTTCTCGCGACTAATGGGAGCGGGCTTGCGGAGCCCAGGGCGGTAGCTCGGAGTTGGTTGGCGACCCTGCCGCCCGGTGCAGTGATCGGGCAGGTGTAAGCAAGGAGTCCAGAGAAGATCAGATCATGCAAATCATCGTGAATGCTGACGACTTTGGGATGGACCAGGACACGCTTGACGCCACGATCGACTGTTTTCAAACCCGCGCGATCACGTCCGCAACACTGATGGCCAAGATGCCGGCCACGGAAGCGGCTATCGCGTTTGCCGCTGAGAATCCGTCGCTCAGTTTCGGCGTGCATCTCTTCTTGGGACGTGTCACCGTCGAGGCCCCGGTTTCACCACCCGAGAAAGTACCTTCGCTTGTCCAGGCCGACGGTCGTTTTCGTCCCGCGTCTGACATCCGCAACGATGCCGTGCGAGGCCGGCTTTCCGAAAGTGAGATTGCGACGGAGATGGCGGCGCAAATCGACTATTTCCTCCAAAGAGGCCTGGCCATCTCACACGTCGATTCTCACTGGCATCTGCACAAAATGCGCCCGTTTTTCAACGCATTGAAGACCGTTCTTCCGCAGTTCGGCATCACACGCGTTCGCGGCGCACAGAACATCTTCACGACGGCTCAGTGGAAAAGCCCCACCTATTGGCTGGGGGGCTATTGGCACAAACGCATTTCGCGATCATTCAAGACAACAGACCTGCTATTCATGAGCCACGCATCCGATTTACAGTGGCCAGATAAACTCCTGAGGAAACTGCCGAACAAAACCAGTCTTGAAGTTTGCGTACATCCCGGCCGGAACGATGCGTGGCGACGCCGTGAATGGGACGCGGCAACTAGCTTCAGCAAAGCAGCCGAACGGGCCGGTCACAAGCTTGTGGGATGGCAAGACCTCGCCGATTGATCGGCGGCTCGCTATTGCAACCGACAACCGATATCGCTGCTCGCACTTGCCACGCCGACCCGGCACGAGCAGTAAAACCACTACAAGCGTCAAGTGCAACCATGCGTGAATCTCGATGCTCGGGGAAATGGCGGATCTTGAATCAATAGCGAACGGTCCGTCGCCGAGCGGTATTGTATGCTTCAACCAAAGGCAACGCCGCCGAGCCAGAGTGCCGAAGGCTACTAACAATTGACGGGTTCCTTCCGTCCACAGGCAACCGATAGGAACGGACCTTGGACGACGGCAAGACTGTTTTGAAGCCTGCAAGATGTCCACCGGATCAAATCGGACGTAAGACACATGCGAGAAATCAGCGTCATCATGGCAACCCATAATGCCATGCCATTTCTCCCGGAGGCCGTAGCGTCCATTCTTGAGCAATCGCTTGCCGACCTGGAATTGATTATCGTGAACGACTGTTCAACAGACGATTCCAGTCGATACCTGGCGACGGTTCGCGATTCCCGGGTTCGGCTGATTGAATTCGAGACGAACGCGGGCCAAGGCGCGGCCAGAAACGCTGCTCTTGAGCGTTGTACGGGAAAGTATATCGCGATTATGGACGCGGATGATATCTCGCTACCGAATCGTTTGAAGGATCAAAAACAGTTTCTCGATGAACATTCGGAAATCGGATTGGTTGGAACCCAGTTTTCATACATTGGAACAGGAAACCGAAGAGGATTCAGCGCGCCGATACCGCTGGAGCATTCGAATATCTATTCGGACCTTCTTCGAGGCCGGCATGGATTCGTGCATGCAACGATGATGTGTCGCAGCGAGATTGTCAAACAGATCGGCGGCTATCGCGTTGATCGGTGCGGCGAAGATTATGACTTGCTGCTCAGGATCGGAGAAGTGACTCGTTTGGCAAACCTGCCA
>JAJSAJ010000818.1 GCA_024274855.1 Planctomycetota bacterium
AACAGGTGACCCCTGATGTCTCAAAACCGAATCCGGATCGCACTGATCATCACCGAACTGGAAGTTGGTGGTGCCGAACGATGCCTGGTACACATTGCCCGGGGGCTGGCGGCCACCGAGTTTACGCCGGTGGTCTACAGCCTGGCTCCGGCTCCGGCTCCTCCCAAGGATCACCTGATCCCATTGCTGCAACAGGCTAATGTTCCTGTGCATTTCCTCGGATTCAAGCATCGCCGGACGTTGCCCTATGCTGTCCGGTCCCTACGACGCAATCTGGCTAACCAGTCCGCACAAGTTGCCTTATCTTTTCTGTTTCACTCGGACATCGTCACCACATTGGCGACGTGGGGCCGAAACCAGCCCCCAGTTTGCCTTGGAATTCGCGTTGCCGAGCCATCACATTTTCGCCAAAGGGCCGAACGTTGGGCCGTTCGCCGTGCAGCACGGGTGATTTCAGTCAGCCAGTCGGTTGCCGCATACGCCGAGTCACAATTGGGTGTGGATGCGAGCAAGCATGCCGTTATCCCCAACGGGGTTGATGTCCAATGGATGATGCAGGCCAAGCCGATCGATCTAACGCGGCTCGGCATGGCTCCAGGTCGCCGCGTCATCGCCTGTGTTGCAAGGCTTGACCGTCAAAAGGGCCTGGACCTCTTGCTGGAACACGCACCGTCCCTTCTGGCCTCTCTTCCAGAGCACGATCTTCTGCTCGTCGGTGACGGTCCGGAGGCGGAACTGCTGCGTGAGATTGCAACACGGCGTGGGATCGCCCACCGAGTTCATTTCGCGGGCTGGAGGCCGGATGTGGGCTCGATCCTAGCTGCTTCCGAGCTGCTGATTCTGCCTTCACGGTGGGAAGGAATGCCGAATGTGCTGCTCGAAGCCATGGCGATCGGCCTGCCTGTGGCCAGCAGCCAGGCTGACGGCGTCGATGAGGTTCTGGGCCCGCTCGCCAAACAGCAGACGGCCCCGGTCGGTGACACCGAATCCCTTATTCGCACAGCAGTTACAATCATTCGAGATCCACGAATCCGGCGTCGTCTTGGCCAGGAAAACCAACGGCGGGCGACCTGCAATTTCTCACTCGATGCCATGGTTCTTGCCTATCAACAGCAGCTGCGACAAGCGATGGACGTGTCGCAGACCGGCCAAGAATCTTTTTTTTGAGCAACTGAGATTTTTCTTGGTCGCTCGAAGTCACCACGCCATAGGCACCTAGGGCAAACAGATCCCATCCGAAGCGCCAATCCACCGAAATAATCATGTTGACCCGTGTCGCCGAGTGGGTATGTTGGGATGGCAGTGGGATCACGTGGGACCAAGTGGTGAATCATGCTGCTAACCGGGACTTATCATCGGAATTTGGATCATAAGCACCGGTTTTCCCTGCCAAAGAGCATTCGGGACGCGTTGCAGGACGACAGCGGCCATCTCGTATTGTACTTGGCTCCGGGAACCGATGGATCTCTTTCCCTTTTCACGGAAGACGCTTTCGCACAGTTAGGAGCTCAATTGGGACAGGGGCCCCCAACCTCACAGGGGGTTCGCTCGTTCAGCCGACTGTTCTATGCCCAGGCCGAGCGTGTCGAGGTGGATCGTCAGGGCCGCATCCGAATTCCATCCAGTTTGGCGGCGCTCGCGTCGCTGAAAAAGGAGATTGTG
>JAJSAJ010000819.1 GCA_024274855.1 Planctomycetota bacterium
CCAAAACACGAATTGGCGCAGCACCAGGTTACGGATTGGCGTCGGGATCCGCGAAATACTTGTCAAGCAATGTCTTGATGGGGAAACAGTATTTGGCACGTCGACGACCTGCTTCGACGACGGGATCCAGGGCGATGGCCGAGCTGTCGGAGGGGAATAGACTTAGGAAGCTTCGTGCCTGCTCGCGATCAGCAATCTCGCGAACCGTTCCAGGCTCGCCGGCATCTCGCAGGTAAGCTTCCGCTCGGTCCGGGTTGGTAAAAAGACTGATGGCGATCAGCGAGTTGCCGTCACGGCCTTGACCGTCAATCGACGCGAACCCGTCCTCCTGCTCGACGATGAACACTGGGTAGTTCCAGGGCGAAAGGTCCTTGGCCAGCAGTTCATGGCCGAGCAGTTCCGTGACAGATACATTCCAGGCCGTATCGAGTCCGTCTTCCGTTGCCAAGGGATCAAAAGCGATTTCGGTGACGGGGTGCCTGAGGCTTTGCAGCAGCCAACCGAACTCGCGGGAATTGTGCAACGGACGAGGTTGACTGCTAATACCATGGGTATCGACAAAGGTGTCTGCCGTGGACTCGTTTGTGAAGACTGCTAGTCGTGGTGCAGGCGGGTCGTTTCTTGTGGAACTGTCGACCGAGACAAAACCGGCACCCAAGGGAATGACGTAAACCGGGTACTTCCATTCGAATGTCATTAGCTCCACTCCCGACAGCTAGGGGAACTCGACCACTAGTGTTTGCGAGTCGACATGCGGTGCTGATGCGATGTTTTTCAAGTGACGCCGCGCTTTGCTAGTGGCGACCGTGATCGAATACGTGCCCGGTTCAAAGACCCTTGGTTTAAAGGAGTCTCCGAGAATTCGGACGGCATACACGAGCTCGCCGGTCGCCTGGTTTTCAATCATCACCACCGGATTGTCCGCTCCTCGGACTTTGATTGTGGGCAGCCAGCCGACGGCTTTGCGCGAGTAGTTGTCGAATTGGCTGATTGTCCTCGGCCATCCCGTGTACTGCCGGCTGTTCGGGTCGGTCGGGTCGGTCATGCGAGGCCAGCATTCCATCGTGATAGTCCGTTTTTGTTTGTCGAATCGAACGATTCCGAATCCGGGCATGCGATCATGCAGGACGGCCGGCTTGCGGCCGGTCTTGTGTGGATTCGTGTGTGCATAAATGGTCATCCGATTGCCAAATCCATCAAGGTAGTCGCCCGTATATGGCTGGGTTGCGCCGGGAGCCGGATGGAGCGGTTTCTTATCGGGTTCCCACCATCGAGGCCACAGATTGGCGATTGACGGTACGCAAAACCACCACGAGGAATCTCGGAATGCTTCGATTCCATATTGGCCGATTGTGGCAAGATGCTGGTCGCCGCATAGGTGGACAGCAAAACATCGGCGCACCAGGTCGACCGCCTTGTCGCGACCTGTCTGAGGCCAGCCATTGGCATCAAAGTCGACGTAGTAGAATGTCTTGCCACCACCATGGTGTGTTGATGTCATGTTGAACGCGGTCTGGGAAACCACGGCCTTGATGATCGATCCGTTCCATTGCCGAGCCCATTGCCGCAGGAAATCCAGTTGGCGATCGCCCAGAAGTTGTTTGCCAGGCAGATCCAGGGATTTCGGATCGTAGTCGGGCGTATTGATGTGGTCGGGACGGGGCCCGAGGCCCTTTTTCACGATTTTCAGATCCGCGCAGCCCGACTTGAATTTCCTGTCTTCCAGGATGGCGAAGTCGATTCCGCCAACATTCAACGACGTGTAATAGACGCCAATTCCTTGTTGAATTGGTGTTGGATCGAACGGATCTGGAAGGTGGGACGTTTGCTGACGTTCCATCATCTTCACGTATTCGGCGGGGCGCGTATATCCGCCATCCACGTCTCGCTTGACCTTGCGCCCGCCGCCGCCCCAGAGATTTGGTTGTCCGGCATCATGGTCATCGGGGATGCAGACGGTTGGGCGATTCCGGATAATCTGGCCGAATGTCTTGCCAAACTCGAGCCATGCAGCCGTATGCTGCGTGTGGTTATAGACTTGGTCGCCGGTGAAAATCAGCACGTCCGGGTCAACTTTTTCGATGTTGTCAACAACATCCTGTTTCGAAACTTCACCGCCGCCGGGATGGGGCGAGTTGCCGGTAAAAACGGCCGCGACGATTTTGGCTTTCTCAATCGGATCGTGTCGGATCAGCCCTTCATAGGTTGCCCCACCGGCGTGGCGCACTCGATAGGGCGTGTCCTTGGAGGTGTCCCAGTTCTCAACTCGAAAGGTGGCTGTCCAGCCAATCGGATGGACCGTGGCTTTCGCGATCTGCGTCCAACGGCCATCGCGTTGCACATCGAGCTCGACTTTCATTGCCTCGCCCTCATGTACGGGGTAGAGCTGGGCGGAAAGCTTCAACACGTTGCTCTGAACCGTGTAGAGGGCGAAGCCAATCAGTTGGTCCCGTGGAACATCGGCGATGCGAGATCGATCATCAACTTTCAGCAAAGCGGGCCATTGCCGGGGCTTGTTGGGCTTGTCCGCCTTACAGGGCCGAACGCCAATGGTTGCCAGCAGGATTAGCGTTATCAGACAAGCGATACGTTTCATAATGTCACCCCAATAATGCGGTCCGTGAGTGGGTTCAAACGCACTTGCGTTCGGCGTTCACATCTTATCATAGAGCATGGCGTGGTCTTTTTGCTATATCGGGCCCAGAGAACTCGTATCGAAAGGACTTCGATCTGCCGGTCCTTATTGGCGTCGTTGCTTTGGGTTGAGTAATCGCAAGCCGTTGAAGATCACCAGCAGCGACGCTCCGGTGTCAGCGGCGATCGCGGCCCAGAGTGACGCGTAGCCACCAAGAGTCATCAGAACGAAGATGCCCTTCACCCCCAGTGCTAAGGAGATGTTCTGGTGGATAATCGCCAAGGTGCGTCGCGAATGCTGAACGAGCCAGGGGAGTTTTGAAATATCATCGGACATCAGAGCAATGTCAGCCGTTTCGATCGCCGCGTCGCTACCGGCCGCGCCCATGGCGATGCCGATAGATGCACGCCCCATTGCGGGAGCGTCATTGACCCCATCACCGACCATGGCGACGTGCTGGTAGCTGTCGACCAGCGATTCGACAGCGTTCACTTTGTCGATCGGCAGCAGCTCGGCATGAACTTCCTCGATGCCTGCTTGCTTGGCAATGACGTCAGCGGTTCCTCGATTGTCGCCGGTTAACATGACAAGATGATGAACTCCAAGGTCGCGAAGTTGTTCAAGTACCTCTTGGGCGTTTGGACGGAGAGTGTCGGCCAGCGTGATGAAACCGCACAGATGTTTCTCGTTGCCTACGACAACGACGGTAAGGCCCGCCTGCTGCATCGCCTCCAACTGATCGTGTACTTCCAGAGTCTCCTGCTGTCGTTCCTCGAGAAAACGATGTGAACCGAGCCAGTATTGTCTTCCGCCAATTTGTCCCGTCGCCCCTTTGCCTTGGATGATCTCAAACTGATCGACATCGGGAATCGTAATACCACGCTCGTCGGCAGCCACGACGATGGCTCGAGCCAGTGGATGGTTGCTGTGCGACTCGAGAGCGGCGGCTCGCTGCAGCAGTTCCTCCTGATCGTGGCCGCTCATCGGCACGACATCGATGAGCTTGGGACGTCCCTCAGTGAGAGTTCCCGTTTTGTCCAGGGCGATTGCTCGAAGGTGAGCCGGCGCTTCAATGAACAATCCCCCTTTAATGAGCACTCCATTTCGCGCGGCTGCCGCTAGTGCAGCGACCACACTGACCGGTGTCGAGATGACGAGTGCACAAGGGCAAGCGATGACCAATAGGACAAGTGAGCGGTAGAGCCACGTGATCCAGTCCGCACCGAACAATAAAGGTGGGAAGAAAAGGACCGCACTTGCCAAAGCCATCACGACGGGCGTATAGAGTCGGGCAAACTTCTCGACCCACTGCTCCGACGGTGCACGACGAGACTGGGCATCACCAACCATGCGGATGATGTGAGCAAGCGTTGTGTCGTTGGCCGGTCGCGTCGACTCGACTTCCAACACGCTGTCACCATTGATGGTTCCAGCAAAAAGCTCGGCGCCCGGGCCCTTCGAGACAGGCATGCTTTCGCCAGTGATCGGTGATTGATTGACATCGCTCATGCCTCGCACAACAACCCCGTCCAACGGGATCTTCTCTGCCGGTCGAACGATGAACAAGGTGCCGACGGCCACGTCCTCTGGCCGCACTTCCTGCTCGTTGCCATCTTCGTCCCGTACTCTTGCGATCGGTGGCGCCAAGTCCATCAATGCCGCAACGGCTCGGCGGGCGCGGCCCACACTCCAGGATTCCAGCAGCAACGAGACCGCGAACAAGAACGCGACCATCGCCGCTTCAAACCACTGGCCAATTGCCGCAGCACCAATGACCGCGACTGTCATCAACAGGTTCATGTCCGGACGTGCCGTTACCGCAGCCCGCCACGCTTTCGGTAAAATGTACCAGGCACCTGTTATGATGCCGCCTAGATACAACACAATCGAACTGATCGGAACACCGAAATGAACACCTGATGACGGCGATTCGATCGCAGCCATCAGGCCACCGGCCAGCCACGCGTGCGTTAGAAAACCGGCGGCGGTGAACAGGCCACTCGCCAGCGTCATCAGCATGCGGCCATCGGGCCGGAATCCCGTAGGTTTATCCCGCTCGACTGTTTCTCTCCAGATTTCGGCGCGCATGCCCGTTCTCGCTACCGCCTGAATCAGATCGGCTGTCGAAACAAACGGTGCACCCGGCTGGAGAGTCAATTTGGCGTTGAGAATATCAAACGTAAGATGCTCGTCGCCACCAACAAGTGGGCCTAACTGACGCTTTAACGCAGCCACTTCGTCGGCACAGTCCATTCCGTGGATTGTGAAAACCCGCTCCTGATTCTCGGTAGTCATATTGGATCCCCACGGCAGGTGTCGACGGTTAAACCTTCGATTATTCGTACCACTTTAGCCATCTGGAGCGGAGTCGTCCGTGGAGAGAGGGCACATGGCTGCGAAAAAAGGCGCTAGACCTCGCGCATTCAACGTTTTCTCCCAGACAGCTAAAGCGTTACGATTATTCACAAGCCTTCTGCAACGAAGTTGGTGAATGATCTGGGTTAAACGCAGACAGTCGAATGGTTGGTGGCCACACCCCCGCGTTCGGTCAAACGGGGATGTCTGCGCATCCGGCCGTCCGAGAGGCTACCGGGATAATAGTCCATTAACGCCGAAATGCTCAGTGGGGCGGCCAATTGCCGCCATCATTCCAAGATAGTTTGGACGTGGGCGCCCCTGCCGATAGAGTTGCGCCACCAACTCGACGGATTGATGCTATTGCTTTGTCGCGGCTAGAGATGGGGAGGATAGATTAGCCGTTTTGGCGCTAGCCACGGTTATTTGCTGTCCAACGGAGCTTTGTCTCAAAACCCGGAGAAGCAGTGTTTTCGGGAGGGCGAGGCGCCTGCTGAGCCTCTTGTCTTGTTGGCCAGAACGGCTCGGCAGGCGCCTCGCCCTCTCGTTTTGAGCCGAAGCCTAACTGGACATCGCCACTTAGCCAGGAATGTCCTAGCAGTGGTAACCCGAAGCGTAAGCGAGGGAAATCGCCGTAACCCATTTCCTCGCTAACGCTTCGGTTTACTTTTCGGAGCCTAGGTGACGCTGTCCAACTAACATCCCATGGCCGAATGGCCAGTGTCGAGGCAAGAACCGATCGGAGTGGTGCAACGGACGCGGTTCCCAGCAGCGTGCCGCGGCGCTGCCGGACAGGCAGTCACACCTTGTTGGATCTGTTTGCAGGAAAGAACTTCGAGTGGCTACTCGGGCGCCGGATCGCGGCGCATCATTCTGGCTTGCTCTGCCGTCTGGCGTCCGTATCCGGGCCCGATGAACGCGGGTATTTCTGATTCGACGGGCATGCCGGTTTGCATTTCACGCCGCAGGGCATAGGCCGGTCGTTGGAAGTTGGCCGGGTCTTGCTGTCGCTGTCGAACCTGGTTGGCGTTTGTCTGCCCGAAGTCGCGGCGCATCGCTCTCGCTTGCTCTGCTGTCTGACGCCCGTAGCCAGGCCCGATGAACGCGGGCATTTTTGATTCGACGGGCATGCCGGTTTGCATTTCACGCTGCGGGGCGTAGGCCGGTCGTTGGAAGTTGGCCGGGTCTTGCTGTCGCTGTCGAACCTGGTTGGCGTTTGTCTGCCCGAAGTCGCGGCGCATCGTTCTAGCTTGCTCTGCTGTCTGACGTCCGTATCCGGGGCCGATGAACGTGGGCATTTCCGATTCGATGGGCATGCCGGTTTGCATTTCACGCTGCGGGGCGTAGGCCGGTCGTTGGAAGTTGGCCGGTTCGTGCTGTCGTTGTCGAAACTGGTTGGCGTTGGTCTGTCCGAAGTCGCGTCCCATCGTTCTGGCTTGCTCGGCCGTCTGGCGTCCGTAACCGGGTCCGATGAATGCCGGCATTTCCGACTCGGTGGGCAGGGCGTTTTGCAGTTCGTGCCGTGCGTTGCCCGGCCGATGGTTACTGTACCGTTGTCTGACTTCACGTTCCATGCGATCCGCACGATTCAGCGTTGCGCGATCGCCGTTTTGCATGGCACGGTCTCGCATTTTGTCAATGTTGGACAGTTCATGTCGCAAAGCCTGTCGGTTTGGATCCGGACGTTGAAACGAGGTCCCGAGCGGGATAGATTGTTGTCCTCGTTGGGTTTGACCTTGTTGTCTTTGGTCGTGTTGTCTTTGGTCGTGTTGTGGTGGCTGTGGACGTTCCGACTGGCGGCGCCGGTCGCCTTGATGTCTGGTTCTGTCTCTGGTGCTATTCGCAGGTGAACGCATCTGGTGCGATGCGGCTTCGGCTGGCATGAATCGCGAGGTGCCGGCCATGCCCAAGCGTCCCGTGCCGTGTTGTGGACTGGGACGAGCGCCAGTTGGAGTTCGGTGAATCGCGGCGGCACTTCCGCTGTTCGGGCCGTGGGGCCCAGCGGGTCGTCGGGAGCGTCCCTGGCCCATTGCTGGTACGACCAAGATCAAGACAAGGCAGGATATGACGAGCTGTCGCATTGTTGCATCCTTTTTTCCACATTGCGAGAAAATGTGAGGCAAGACAGTGCCAAAAGATATCAGCCAAGTCAAGGTGAATGGAGATGACGTGGCATACTGCTTGCGGCTGTGGGCGTTAAGTCACTCGAAGGGTGGCTGCCGTGCGCTGTTGACCGCGAGGCCAAACTGCTGGTATATGCTTGGTTCACCGTCTTATTCTCACAACATCGGGTCGACAGGGTCGCGGATGCTACGATTTTTCCGGAATGATCGCTTTTTCTTGATTCAAGTTTGTCTGATTGCCTACATTGGGTGGTTCGTTGGGCCGATCCTTCTGGCTCGGTCGCAAGAGAGGGGCACGGCGGCTGGGCTTTTAGTCGATCAGCTTCGAGTTCGTGTTGCCGAGCAACCGGGCGACGCGGTCGGCTGGCGATTGCTTGGCCATGTATTACAGCAGCAGGGTGATTTGCAGGGTGCTCGTGACGCTCTGCAGCGAGCCGTTACATTGGATTCCGAGAGTACTGCCGCGTGCTACGATCTGGGACGGGTTCTCCTGACGATGCAACAGGTGGACTTAGGGAAACTGTACTTGCGTCGGACAGTGGAACTTTCGCCGGGGACCGGATATGCGGTGGATGCGGCGAGTTTGTTGCGGCGTTTCGAAAGTTCGGGTGATCGTGGCACCGTTGCACCGGCCAATTTCGAAGTACAGTGGCTATCGGCGTCGAAAGCCGATTTAGGCGTCGTAGTGGACGAGCCACGGCGCCGTTTCGCGTTGTCGATCGAGAGTGGTCTACTTTTCAATAGCAACGTCTTGTTAGCCCCGATCAGTCGCCAGCTGAGTCCGTTGGAGGAGGGCAGCTTTCAGGCGTTCGTTTCGCCGGACATCGAGTACATTTTCTTGGATAACGAGCGGTGGCAGGTTGGCAGTCGTTTCTATGGCTACTTCAATGTCAACGAAGGCAATTTACAGTCATTCGATTTGCAGCACTTCGAGCCTGGGGCTTTTATTCGGCGCCACTATTGGCTGGGTTCCACCGAGTTGGTTCCCGAATTCGGATACGGATTTTCATACGATGCTTTTCAAGGGCATCGGTTTGGAATCCGTCACGCCTTGATCGCATCATTGTCTGTACTGCGTGACGACGGTTGCACATGGTTGGTTTATGCGGAAGTGGATGAGACGGAATTTGCGGACGATGGCGAGCTGCCGTCCATTACTTCGCTGGACGGATGGACGACAACGATCGGGACAAGCCGTGCCTGGGTGCCCGCATGGAAGCGTGTTGATCAGGTTAGGACTGGAGTTGACGTACAGTGGGCCGATCTGGAAGGAAGTTCTTTTAGCTATATTGGTGCATTACTCTATGTCGAAGCGGAGATTCCAACTGTCCATGACTGGCTGGCGTTGGTTCAGTTTGGTTGGGGCTACCGAGACTATTTGAACTTCGAGTTTGCACCATCGCGCAATGAGAATATTTGGCATGCGGAAGCCAAACTTCGCAAGGTGATGTCGGAGCATTGGTCATTCACAACGAGCTTACAGTATGATCGTTTTGCATCGGGAAACGTGTTGTTCGACGCCGATCGGTATACAGCGGGCACGTTTCTTACATATCGTCGTTAGCCGAGCCCTTAGTTGGACATCGCCACTTAGCACGCGTGTTCCCGCCCTTCACAAGTTTATCTCGTGGGAGCGCGAGTCTCGTCAGCTAGAAAGCGTTTCAACGCGCCCCCGTTTTCGTATTTGTCGTTGAACAGCGGTCGAGCGAAAAAGGTTCCAGCAGACCGCCACGCGGCCGAGGCCGAACGTGGCGTTCCGGGACGCACCACCTGAGCCAACTGCGGCCTGATGCGGCCTCGAAAACAGGCCGATTCGGTGGAACGTTGCCCGCTCGGCCGGGAACGTGTTTTCGCGAATACGCTTCTAGCCTGCGAAACTGATTCACCCACGGGACGAGCCGCGTGGGGGTCTGCGCGTTGTGTGCCGAGTTGCCTGCGAAACTGATTCACTCACGGGACGAGCCGCGTGGGGGTCTCTTCAACACGCTTGCCATTGGTTGGCACGCAATGGGCGGCCCGTATTCGGGCGAAGTTTTGATACCGATCAGATGGAGTAAATGCGGACTTATTGTTCCCAACGGCCTTATATAGCGATCGGTTGTTCGCCCTGATCACTTGCTGTTTCTCGACCGATGAATTGGGGCGTCGGGCAAGTTCGAGATCGCACGCATGACGCGTGGCGCCCAGCGTGTTCCTTGTGCGAACATTTTGCCCTGTGATGGAAAACTGCCGGTCCAGAGCTTCCCCGATTTCGGCCACATGTCGAACAGATCCGTCGACATATTCTGACCGCCCGGCAGACCGCACGCATAATACATGGATAAATAGTGTGTCGGGGGTCCTAAGCCATGTTTCATTCTGCCTGGATACCAGGGGCCGGGTATGAGCAGAAAGGGGCATGTCGTGTAGCCCATGCCCGGAAGACCCCGAGCTTGTTGCTCGCGGATTTCAGCCAATGTCCCCTGACAGGCGTTGACCAATGACTGTTGGATATCCGCGTCGTGCGTTACCTGATGAAAGAGAACCTGCCCGTTCAAGACAATGTCTTGCATGAAGTAAACACGGCCTGTGTGCGCGGGAGCGTGGAAGCAATGCCCTGTCGAGAGGCGTTTGATCCATCCACCCACCATCGGATGTTGCGTTCGCACGGCCACTTCTTCGATTTCGCGAGCCGCGTTTAGATAATAGGGATCGGCCGTGGCGCGGTAGGCGGCAACCAATCCAATTACCGACCAGCCGTAGTCTCGCGCACCGGCCGCGCCGGGAGCGCCACCGGCGCAAAGCCTGGCGGTTTCATGCCCCAAATCGTTGCTGATTCCAATTGCCTTTCGGGCACTTCGGCGATCGCCGGTAAGGAAATAGTATTCCCAGGCGCCTTCGCACCATGTATGCCCAACCCCGGCCACTTTTACGTTATGGTCACCCGTGTGGTGGCACAACTGTTCGAAACCGGCCTTGACCGTAATGCAATCAACATCACGATTGTGAAGATGGCTTTGACGACCGATTTGAAAATACCGCAAGTCCCCTGTCCGAAGATATTGCGCTAAACAACTATGGCTGAAGTCGTACTCCAGGTTATCCCAGTTCATGCCGTCCGAACCAAAGTGGTCTCCGAAATTCCGCATGCCATACATGCCGAACCGACGCTCGAACAGCGGCTCGGATTCGCACCGCGCCAAAAGTTGTTTGATTCCCGAAGCGAATGCCTTGTCATAGTCAGCGAACGGAATACCACTCGGTTGAAAATCACCGAGCGCACCGGAATTGCAATACCAGGCGGGGTTGGCTTGAGCCATCAACGGTTCGGCAAGCTGGGCAACCGCCACGGACTTGCTCTCACGCTGATCCTCGATCCCAAACGTCAGAAACAGCTCGTGGGTTCGGCTTTCCCCTTGTCGCAGACGGTAGACGCCTCCGCGAAGATAGCCCCAAACCCAGTCCTCGATGGTGCCGGGTTTGGACGGATAATCGGCCGCGGAGATGCCAGGCATCATCTCTAATCGAATCTTACAGGTGCCGTTCTTGCTCGATTGGAAACGCATGCCGTTGGGGTATAGCTGCCAGAAGTCCCGTTCAGCAATCATAACGTTGCCAACTTCGGCCCAACCGGGAAGCCGCTCGAATGTCTGGCTGCCAACCAGAGCCTCGGACTCGTACCGCTGGCGCACATCAAGCGGCGTGTTGCCGGTCAGTGTTCGGGTGACCTCTTTGCCGGCGAGTGTTGTGCCAACTCGAACACTCGCGTCCGCGCTGGCCACGGTCAGTTCCAGCCCCATGGATCCAATCGAAACGGACTTCGGATTCCGGCCATCGGCCCGTTCATCGGAGCCGGCATCCTTTAGGCGGCAGGTGGCATTATGGATGATTCGGACAAACGAATGGCCCGTATACGCATGAATGCGCAAGTCGTAGTCGAACCAGGGTGTTTCCTTGTCATCAACATACCGGCCCGACACGTGAATACACGTTCTTAGTGGTCCCAGTTCTTCGACTTCAACCACGTCCGGTCGCCTCGCGACATACTGTCGGCCATCCGCATCGGTCATGCAGAGTCGGCCCGGCCCGGCCACAACTCGGTTCCCTATCCGGATTTCATCGAACAGCCGGAAGTCTGCCTTGCTGATTGTAAGAGCCATCGGGCCGGTATTTACGTGAATACTGTTGGCGTCTTCGGTCACGGACAACGTCGTCTTGGTGGGTAGTGCTTTGATGGCGTTTCCGTACAGCAACGTAAAGTTGCCCACACTCCCCGTGGTCAGGTCGGTTTGGAAGTCCAACAGGGCCCATCGTATGGAGCCATCGGGCCACTGAGCCAACGGTTGGAATTGCGCGGCGATGGGCGATCCTTCTTCGGTCACGAGCCGCAGATGGTTCGTGTCCGCAAGTTCTCCTTTTGGGAACGGGATGCCACTGGTCACGGGCCAGCTCTTGCGAGGAATCCCCGTTGTCTCGCGAACAACTAGCGGGATTGAGCCTTGTTGGACTGTCGGAATAGGTACGGATGTTGTGTCCAGGATAAATGGTTCGCTATTAATGGGTGGTGTGCCGGAGGCTTCCTGAGCAACGATTCGGCACGTATATTGCGTGTTGGGCCGGAGGTTCCGCAGGATCGCTCGCATGGCAAGTCCCCGCGAGTTGCCGATTCCGTTTACTCCGGCAAAATCCTTCTTGCTCTTTTCCGGACCGGTTAACTCAACCCGCCCCACGGCTTGCGACGATGTTGTCCAGCTGACAATCGCGTCGGTACGGTCCATTGTGCCTCGCCGTAACACGGCCTGCGGATACCCGATCCTGCCGTGCTGGATAAGGCGAGTCGCCACGTTTTTAATGGCCATGGGGCGTGGCTTGCTGCGGTCATTGCCTGCATCGGTAATCGCGTAGACCGGGTATTCGCCGGATTGCAGTTCCCCATGTTCGTTGGCCAGTACAGCCTTTGCTGGGGCCGTTGACCCAGGTCTGGCTGCGGCGTTTGGGAAACGCAAACGTCGCATGTGACCGGTCGGGCCAGCATCCAACAGTGCAAACGCCAGGTCAAATCGAGTACCTTGCTGGAAAGTGCCCTGCAACACGGAAATCGGAATCGCAATTTCCATGATAAAGCCGGCACACCCACGAACCTCCTCGCCAAATTGACTGACTATTCGGTACATGTTGGTTGACGTGCCCAGATTCGGTACGCGCGTCACGGCTACTTGCCACTGCTCCGGTCTGTCGGCGGATGTCAGAATATAGTCACGACCGTTGATCCAGACGGCGAGCCCATCGCGTGCCGCATCGAAATCATCATCAATGACTTTTGCCGCAACGTAAATGTGCTGCTGATCCCACATCGTGTAGATGACACCAGACATGCTGCGGTTGGATGCGGCGGGGCCTGACACGACTTGATCTCGAGTGATGACAACGGGATTCGTTTCCCACCAATCGTCCAGCTTGCCGTCAATGACCAACGGACGGCGTGTTCGGATCAATCCGATTCGTGGAACGCACTCTTCCAGAACCGGGGCATCGATGTACATCTTGCCACTGCTGCACATGCGGACTCGCTCGCCTTGCGACGGATAGGTATCCACATGCAGTTCGAATCCGCCAGCCGTGTTGAACGGCGTGACAAACTCAAAACTCATTTCCTGCCAAGTTCCCTGTCTTGTCATGTCGTACGCGGCCCAGGGCATTCCTGAGTTCCACGTACCGCCATAACCTCCGATCGTTACGGTCGGCGAATCGTACATACCCTCCGGGTACGTAGCCAGCCATTGCTCGGACTCTTCAGTGATTTGGAACTCCTGAACAAGGACCCAACAGTGAAAGCGACACCGTGTGTCTCGTTTCAAAGGACCGGTCAGGATGTTTCCTCGGCTCCGCAGCAGGTTTCCTCGCTGGGCCCATTGGCGTTGTTCACGGACATCGTGCCAGGTCACTCTTGCACTCGAACTCCCCGAGTGTGTTGGTTCAGAGGTGGATTCCAATGCAACATGTTTTGCCGGAAGCCACATTGCGGATGCCTGGTCTGTATGGCGTTCCGTTTCAATCAAGTTGGCAGCTCGGACGGGATCAGCTGTTTGAGTGCGGTTGGGCTGAGCCGAAGCCCGATCATTCAGACTGAATGTGACGGCGAACAAAAGCAAAGCGCCGAGGCATGGGACAATGGTTTTCAATGCGAGTTCACTCCAGAACAAGGGAGGGG
>JAJSAJ010000820.1 GCA_024274855.1 Planctomycetota bacterium
AGTCGAACCCCGCGCGAATCATGATTGTCCCGCCCGTCTCGAAGTCGGGTCTGGACGATCGAAATTCGATGCTCCGGCTGAATACGTAACCGACCTCAATGTGATGCCCGGCTCCACCTGGTCGCTTTCGCTGCAGGCCAAGGTAGACGCGCCAGTCGCGCAACGTCATCATATCCCAGTCGTTCGCGCCAGTTCGGTACGACCAGGCATCCCCACCGAATTCCCCACCCAGATAGACCCAATCTTCATGCATCCCGCTCTGGGCAATACAATGCGCCAGACGAGGCCGAGGAAATAATAGCTCGTAACGCACCCTGTCGTTAGGAGTCCAGATCAGACCGCCGGCCGGCAGCCAGTTGATGTCGTAACGGTCCAAGTACAAGACGCCGGCCATTACCTGCAGCCGGTCCGGAATCCAATCGTAGCGGACCAGTGCCTTGCCTTTGACACGAAATGCGTCACTTTGAACGTCTTGAAAATCGGTGTAGACACCCGGCGATACGGACAGGATTCCGAGCCAGCGATCGGTTATTTTCGGAAGCCATAGAAAGTCCATGTAGCTTCCGTACACCTGTTCCGGCAGATCGGGCGTGGGCGGCCCGCTGAACGACGTCACATCGAATCCCGATGTAATCAACATCGGATAATCACGCGTCGGTAGAGGAACGGCAACCGTCAGAAAAAGACTGCCCTCGGTAAGGCCGAAACTCGATTCATCCGTTTGATTCAACCAGGCTCCAGAGAACGACAGTTTCTGAAAGAATCCGTCTCGATGACTGGATATGCGTCCGGTTTCCAGCGTCTGCTCGTCACCCACGTCGAGTGGATCGGTCAGGGGTCTGCTGGCCAAGTGCAAGAACTCTTCCGGCGTCCAACCGGGAGGCGGTGGCAGCGTTGTAAACGATGGCAAGATGCGTGGCGCGACGCCCGAAGTGTTTTGCGGAACCTGCAAGGCGGGCCACTGTCCATCGGCCGGCAATCTGGTGAAATTATCCGATCGACCGGGCCCTTCGATGCCATGACCGACGGAACGATTCGGCCCAGCCTGAACGTCCGCTGCACTCAGCCTGGACGTGACAACGACCATGGCCAAACACGACACCATGATGGCGATAGCCACGGACATACGCGGCGGCAAGCACATAAAACAGCAGCACCTTTTCAAGGCAGCTTCCTTTGAACGCCGGCTGATCGAAACCGTTTGCAATAAAAGCCTAGGCTTTGTCTCAAAACGGGAGGGCGAGGCTCCTGCCGAGCCGTTCTGGCCAACAAAACAAGAGGCTCAGCAGGAGCTTCGCCCTCTCAGAAACGCTTTGCCTTCCCGAACACACTGCTTCTCCGGGCTTTGAGACAAGACCTAGTAATTGACTCCCACGCGAAGCATAAACGCGTCGCTTGGTTTCATCCTGTCTCCAGGTGTCGCGACATACCAGACTTCGCGGTTCGTAACCCAACCCGCCTCGAAAAATCCGACTCGACGGCCCTGCTGTAGCAACGTCGACTGTCCCCATTCGGCACCCAATATCAGTCGAAGATCGTTGATGTCTACCCGATCGCTAAAGCCGGCTTCACGTTGGATTGTCCAGGAACCGCCGCCGTATTCGCCAGCAATGTACCACCACACGTCATAATTCCCGAGCGTCGTGAGCCGCTGGGATAGCTTGGGCTTTGGAAAGAAAATATCAAAACGGGTCTGGGAGTTTGGGGTCCACAACAGACCGAAAGCTGGGAGCAACTTCAGATCATTCCGGTTGATGTAAATCACACCGCCTCGCAATGCCACGGTCGGTGTCGTCTGCAACCGAATCAAACCTTGGCCTAGAATCCGCCAACTGGTCGAATTCATCGTATTGAAGTCGGTGAAGGCACCCATTCGAACGCCCACTTCCCCACCCAGCGGCTTTCTGGGGTCGGTTCCCCACCCGAAATCGAGGAAGGCACTATAAGCGTTCGCCGGCAAATCGTGAGGCGACTCGGGCCCCGACCACAGATGCAACGAGAACGACGGGACCACATACAAGGGCTGCGTACTGAACATGAAATTGGGAAAAGCCATCGCAGCGGAGAAATCGAAGTCATTGATTCCAAGATCCGACGCGTCTCCGCCACCGGTAACCCATGTATAGCGAGCTCGCGGCGTTAGAAACCGAAGTGGGGTCCCGGTCCACGACGCTGAATTCAGCCCGTTGGGAAAAAGGGCCGGTGGTGTTGTCGGAACGCCGGCCCCCGGCGGGTAGGTACCGGGCAAACCGGTTCCTGGCGGATACGTACCAGGTGGGTAAGTGCCCGGAACGGTCCCCAGGCCGGTCGTGCCATAAGGGGCAACTCCGGGAACCGTCGACGGCGCGCCCGCGGGTGGTACGGTAACCGTCGGCGCTGTCAACGCACCACCTGGCGGCATCACGGCACCGACCGGGGCACCCGTCGAACCATACGCGGATGTGCTGCCGAGCGGCTGTGTATAGGCGGTCGAGCCAGAAGATGAAGCAAAGGGATCGAACGAAGGGGTCCCCAGTCGAGATGGAGTCGTTCCGCTAGGCGCCAAACTGGCAGCGGTTGGCGGCGCATAGAGACCCGCCCCCGCACTACCGGGCGACTGTGGAAACTGAACGGTCGGCTGTGCCCATCCCGAGGTAACCGCCAACGGAACTAACCACGCTGAGACAATGGGCGTACAAAGAAGCTTTTTTTCCATCACAGGCTCAAGCCACACACCACGAAGAGACGATAGAAGTAGGTTTACGATAAGCGGGCGGTTAATTAACACGTTCCCACAAACGGGTCAAGGGCACTTCACCAGCAACGCGCGGGCCGGGAAAACTGAGCAAGGACCGGCAGATCCATTGTTCTCGCGTTTACTGGGGGGCGTTCGTGCGGCGATCCTCCTTAGCTGCGAGACTGATTCACCCATGGGGCAAGCCCATGGGGGTCTGCACGAGGAAGAACACCTTAGCGGCGAGACTGATTCACCCATGGGGGTTGCACGAGGGGGTCTGCACGCGGAAGAGTGCGACAGTTATTGATTGGCGAATCCTAAGAGACGCGTCCCCAATGTCCGATGCCTGGTTGCCCGGAACCGACTCTCACAATTCCAAACTTGTCACAGAGCGGCAGGGGCGCAACCAAAACCAAGCTGCCGCTCGGGGCCCCAGTGCCCTCACCCGACGCTGGTACCGTGAAGTACCCAGACGATAGCCCGTTACAACGGCCGGATTTCCATTTCATCCCAGCCGCCAAATCGGTCGATGCAACAAATGGCTCCTCTTGATTGCTTATCCTATTTCCCTATTCTCAGGTCTACACACGCCGATGAACGCATTCATCACCAGTCGTACCCGCGAATCACGCACTCGCTCGACTCATCCGCACTACAACACAGACCGTCTGGGAGAATGGGAGATTCTGGAAAGTCTTGGCAAAGGTGAGTGGTCTATTGTCCATGCAGCGCGGCCCTGCAACTGCCCATCCGACCAGCCAGCGGACTATGCTATAAAAATCGCACGAGGCGCGACCGCCCAACAACGGCAGGCCGATCACCTCTTGCGTCGCGAAGCCATGCTGGGCCAGCAACTAGCTCATCCAAATCTCGTGGCCGTGCTGGCATCGCAGACGGAGCAATCTCCCTGTTTTCTGGTCATGCCGCGGCTTGCGGGAGTCACGCTTCGAACTACACTCGACGAATTTGGGCCGCTTTCGACACCGCATGCACTCTGGATAGCCCGCCAAACAGCATCGGCATTGCAAGCAATGCACCAGGCTGGCTGGCTGCACGCCGATGTGAAGCCGGGCAATATACACATTTCACCAGAAGGCCATGTCACGCTGCTCGATCTCGGATTCGCGCTCCGGCTCGACACCAGCGAATGTGCCACCACGGAACTACGGGGGACCATGCGTTACACGGCCCCGGAAATGCTTAGTTCTGCAACCACGGTTGACCGGCCGAGCGACATCTACAGTCTGGGAATGACGCTCTTCGAAATGCTGACCGGTCATCCGCCTTTCCTGGATCGGGATCTCGCAAAGCTGTTCCGCGCGCATCTTCAGGATCCGATCCCAAATCCACGAAGTAAGGTTCCCGACCTCTGCCCGCGAGTTCATAAGCTACTTCGCGAAATGCTGGCGAAACAACCGCTGCGCCGTCCATCGACCGATGAACTAATTGACCGGTTCGTCCAATTGGAAATCGCAACACTCGAAGAACGCGTCTCGCAAGCGGTAGCTTGACCCACAGTCTTCATGAAATCCGAACTCTGCGTCTGCAAGTCGACGCGAACCGAGCGAACAACCACGCCATCCTTGCAGCCGATTAGGCGCCGTCACAAGACGGGAGGGCGAGGCTCCTGCCGAGTCGTTCTGGCCGACAAGACAAGAGGCTCAGCAGGAGCTTCGCCCTCCCACAAACGCTTCGCCCTCCCGGAAACGCTATGCCGTCCCGGAAACACTGCTTCTCCGGGTTCGGAGACAAAGCCTAGGAATACGGGAGCAGTGACGCCGGAAAACCCGCTGGCGCCATGCGACGTCAGGATCCGAGTGCCGCCAATTGTTCGACGATCGTCGCGCCGATATTCAGTGCCGACGTTGCGGCCGGCGAGGGCGCATTTTCAACGTGAACAACGGGCCCTTGGCTGCGGATGACAAAGTCGTCGACCAACGTCCCGTCAGCAGCAATCGCTTGGGCTCGCACACCGGCGCGTCCCGCAGCCAGATGATCTTGGCGAATCTCAGGTATCAATTTTTGCAACGCGGTGGCAAAAGCCCGCTTGCTCAGCGAACGGATCATCTCCCCAGATCCGATCCGCCAATATCGTAGAGCCAGTTTCTGAAAGCCCCGGTAACTCAGCGTCTCCCAAAGATCGAAAACACTCACATCTCGTTTCCGATACCCTTCGCGAGCCCACGCCAATACGGCGTTGGGACCGCATTCCACGCCCCCCGTGATCATCCGCGTAAAATGCACACCCAAGAACGGAAAGTCCGGGGCAGGCACTGGATAAATCAGGTTCCGGCACAAATGAAAAGCCTCTTTCTTTAGCTCGTAATACTCGCCCCGAAATGGAATGATCCGCACGGTCGGTTGGTGGCCGCATAGCCGAACAACCCGATCACTGTAGAGCCCGGCACAATTGACGATCCGCGCCGCGCGAACGTTTTGGCCACTCGTTTCCAGCGTCGAGGCTCCGTCTTCAATGTGAACACTGTGCAGACCGCAATCCAGCCAAACCTGCCCGCCGGCATTCCGCACCAATTCGGCCAACCGGTGACAGACTTGCCGAAAATCGACAATCCCTGTTTCCGGGACGTGGATTGCACGAATACCGCCGGCATGAGGCTCCAACTGGCGCAGTTGCCGCGCATCGATCATTTCACAACGTACACCATTCTCGCAACCACGTTCGTAAATCTGCTCGAGTACCGGCAATTCACGCTCTTCGACCGCAACGATTACTTTGCCGCAAACATCCAGTGCAATGCCATGCTCGCGGCAAAAAGCCTCCATGGCCGTTTTGCCCACTCGGCAGTTCAACGCTTTCAGCGAACCCGGCTTGTAGTAGATCCCCGAATGGAGGACTCCCGAGTTTCTGCCGCTTTGATGCAGGCCGACATCCGATTCCTTTTCCAATACGACAACGGACCAATCTGGAAACCGCCGCGTAATCTGGTACGCCGTCGCAAGCCCGACGATTCCCCCTCCAACAACAACTACGTCCCAAACGCGTTCCATGGCGTCTCCCAGCGGTTTCTTGCAACCAGTGTTGCCACACTCCGAGCTATTTGCAGACAGTCCGCCCAAGCACCTTCTCGACACTGGCCACCTTGGAATCCAATCGCGATTGATCTCCCTGCCGATAGTCGAATTTCGCCGAACAAGTGATTCGATGGCAGTCGGACGCCAACACCTCAAAACAGCGATGCACGACCTCCAGCACCTGATCAATCGAGCCTTCGAGAATGGTCCCCATCGGAGTCAGGCGGTACGTAACGCCGCTTTGCTGGACCACCTCCATGCAACGAGCCACGTATCGGCTCATGCTCTCTCTCTCTCCGAGTGGTGTCATACTGAACTCGGCAAGAACCATATCGAGGTCTCCTTGTGTGTTGTACACCGGCCGGAAGAAAACGGGCAGCTTGGCTGCCCCAATGCAGCCAAGTCGGATTCCAGCACGACCATTAATGCTACCAAACCTATGGGCCGGCGAATCAATTATTGTCGTGCTTACTGGGGGGCGTTCGTGCGGCGATCCTCCTTAGCTGCGAGACTGATTCACCCATGGGACAAGCCCATGGGGGTCTGTACGCGATCCTCCTTAGCGGCGAGACTGATTCACTCATGGGGCGAGCCCATGGGGGGCTGTACGCAGAAGAGTGCGACAGTCCTTAGCTGCGAGACTGATTCACCCATGGGACAAGCCCACGGGGGTCTGTACGCAGAAGAGTGCGACAGTTATTGATTCGCGAATCCTATGCACATTCCCCATCCATCCACTCTCTCCCACACTCCCGTTTGGCAAGCATTTCTGAACTATAGGAAG
>JAJSAJ010000821.1 GCA_024274855.1 Planctomycetota bacterium
AGAATACGCCGAACCCACCAAGGTAGTCGATGCCGAGCACCAGGATGATCAGGCCGGTTATCAGCAGCATGACACCCTGGAGCAGATCGGTCATAATGACGCTGGTCTGGCCGCCAACGGTTACATAGCTTGCGGAAATCACGGCGACGACGATCGCCCCGTAGAGAATCTGCCAACCGACAAGACCATTCAATATCTTTCCCATCGTGAACAAGTTCACACCGACGTAGCCGATCAGATAGATCAAGATATAGATCGTTGCCCAGACGCGAACGCCCGGTCCGAACCGACGACTGAAATACTCGGGAATCGACGTAACACGCGAGAAGTAGAGTATTGGAAGCCAGCCAAAGGCGATCAGTGGGAACCAAATCCAGTCGTTCAGATAGGTCTGACTGCTGGCCAAGCCGTAGTTGTAGCCCATCAGGCTGTATTTGACACAACTGTAAGATCCGACGGTCGTAGCGACCAGGCTGAACGCAATCAACCACCACGAAAATCGCTGTCCGCCGAAGAAGAAATCCTTGGTCGTTTTCTGGCGTCGGCCGAACCAGGTTCCGACCGCCAGAATCACAAGGAAATAGCCGATCATAATGGCATAATCGATCGGCTGACCGCGCACGCGCGTTCCGGACTCCAGCACATGTTCGGCACCGCCGTGGTAAGCCGTCTTCGGAGCCACCTCCATCGGTGCATACTGCAAGTAGCCCTGGATGGTCAGGAAGAACAGTGGCACGAAAAGGCACACAACCAGGTTCCGAATGCCGCTTGGCGACCGGTCGATATACCCCTGTTTCACGGCGAAAAAGAGCCCCGTGCAGAACACAATGCCGCCGATGCCGTACGCATAGATCAATGGATCCATCGCCGCTAGTTCCTCCACTTCAGTCGATTGCGTTGCCAGATGAGAAACAGTGCCTTAGTCTCCGCGGCGATCGGGGTCATTGCCGCGGCCATGATAAACTGCCCCCGAGCGGCCCGTCAAGCATCCTCAGCCAACTCGCGTTGGAATTGGCCGCTCAACGCGGTACACCTTCTAGTTCAGGTGTAGGGTGACAAGCTCGCGGCATCCACCTTGGCAATTGGCAACCACGGTATTGCGAGCGCCGGCACACCACAATAACGTCAATTCTCACTTGCCACGCAATCCCCGGTGTGCCGGCGCTCGCCGTGAACGTTGTGGATGATAGAGGACTCTCGACGGCGAGCTGGTCTCACCCTACGACTAAAGCTAATTGTGCCGTGGAAAACCCTTGGCCAACGACCTTTATGGTTCCGGCTCGTCCGGGTTAGGTTTTCCGCAACGCTGGGGTATAATCAGCGGCGGCCGTTTGCCATTTGTTGGTGCCCAACGACAGAGATACCGGCGTGAGCCACACCCCAACGCCAAAACACGGGAGTACGGTCCATGGAAAGGCACTTGCCAAACAGACTGCGACATCGATACGCACTGCCAATAACTCCGATATTGGCACTGTCGTTCGGCTTGGTTCTTGGAACGTACGCCGAGGCGTCTTGGCGCCGTCATACGATCGATCTCAAGACGCGCGGGGCCGATGGGGTGCGGCTGGCGGATGTCAATGGAGATGGGTGGCTCGATGCAGTGACGCCCTGGGAAGAGGGTGGGTTGATTCGTGTTTGCCTCCATCCGGGCCCCCGACGTTGCAAATCGCCCTGGCCGGCAGTGACCGTGGGCCACGTTCGCTCGCCGGAAGACGCGGTTTTCCTGGACATCGATGGAGACGATGCGCACGATGTGGTCAGCTGTTGTGAAGGGTCCACGAGAACCGTCTATGTGCATTGGGCACCGACCGATCCGAAACAATACATGGAAGAACGTGCGTGGACAACGGCCGCTGTCCCGGTGACCCGAGGCCGCCAACAGTGGATGTTCGCCTTGCCCATGGATGTCGACGCGCGGTATGGTCAAGATCTGATTGTCGGTTCCAAAGGCGTCAATGGCTCGATCAGTTGGCTCGAGTTGCCCGAGAATGCGCGAGACCTGGACGGCTGGAAACTGCATTCGCTTCGGCCGGCCGGTTGGATCATGTCGCTGGTCGCACATGACATGGACGAGGACGGAGATCCGGATATCGTCGCATCTGATCGTAAGGGACTTCGGCGCGGCGTCTTATGGCTCGAAAACCCGGGCCCTATCTCCACACGACACGGCGGACGTTGGCGTGAGCATACGATTGGCGGCAAAGACCACGAGGTCATGTTTCTGGATCTGTGCGACCTGGACAAAAATGGTCGGATCGATCTGCTAGTCGCAACTCGCAAGGGCCAATTGCTGTTGTTTCGACGCTCCCGCCATGATATTGACCAGTGGAATACGCTGACGATCGCCAACCCCTACACGATTTCACACGGCAAGGCCGTTCGGGTCGGCGATATCGATCTGGATGGGAGACCGGACATTGCCCATTCCGCCAATACATATGGCAATCGCCTTAAACCGGGCGTCGCCTGGCTGCGACCGAACGCCGATCAGGTGTCAGCCGAGTGGACCGCTAATGACGTCAGTCGCGACGAAGGAGTGAAGTTTGACTTGATCCAGCTTTATGATGTCGACCACGATGGCGATCTGGATATCCTCACGACCGAAGAACACGATAATCTGGGCGTTATCTGGTATGAGAATCCAACTCGCAACGGTAAGCAACGCGTTCGCAAGAAGAACAGAAAGCGATTAGCCGGCTCGAGGCGGATTGACAATTAAGTACTCGCTCAGACGTCCATTCGAGCGTGCCGATCGGTATTACGCTGGCCAGCAGATCAATTGTTGTCGCGTTTACTGGGGGGCGTTCGTGCGGCGATCCTCCTTAGCTGTGAGACTGATTCACCCATGGGGCGAGCCCACGGGGGTCTGTACGCGTGTGGCAGCGGTTTGTATATGCACATCCAGGATCAATATGGCGTTGCCCTGAGGCGGCAGGGGAGGGAAGCTCCGCACATCGCACTAGCTCGCGAAACTTGTTCCCCCATGGGACAAGCCCATGGGGGTCCTTTGACAAAAGGGCATCTCCATTTGCCTAGACAGATGTGAACAATCAAAACGGGAGACCATCATGTTTGGTAGATCATCGCAACGCGTACTGGTCCGGCTTTTTGTTCTGGCCGGCTTCGCACTGGGATTGGCACCTTCTGTTTTCGCCGCCAAGCCGGGCCTGGCACTCAATGAGGACAACAGCCATTTCTTCTTCAATCGGTCCGCTGCCGACATGACACGCGACGGCTTGAATGCGTTTGTGGACCAATATGCCGACACGGGCGTCTCGGACTTGTTTCTTTGCCCAAATGCGATGCGAGCCAACTTTCGCAGCACAACGCGCGATGCGATCTGGGACGTCGGGAACCAACAGATGCCAACGGGAATCGGGAAACGCTGGATCGACAATGCCAGGCTTCTCGATAAAAGGGGCTTGGACCCGTACGCTATTTGGATCGCTCGATGTCGACAAAAGGGCATCACGCCCTGGCTGTCCATGCGAATGAACGACCTCCACAACGTTAACAACGTGAAAAACTACATGCACAGTACTTTCTGGGTCGAGCATCCTCAGTATTGGCGCGTACCGGGCGGTACAAGCTGGACCGACCGAGCGCTCGACTACGGTATTCCCGAGGTTCGTGCGTATAACATCGCGTTTGTCAAAGAGCTTCTGCAACGCTACGATCCGGACGGCATCGAGTTGGATTGGATGCGATTCGGGTATCATTTCAAGCCCGGACAAGAAACCGAAGGACGAGCGATTCTGACCGGCCTGATGCGAGACGTACGAAAACTGACGAACGAATGGTCTAAGCGGCGCAAACACCCCATCCGCCTGGCCGCGCGTGTGCCGGCGCACCCGGATGCCGCAGCTGGACTTGGTATGGACGGCGTGACATGGGCACGAGACGGCTTGGTCGACATGTTGATCGCCACGCCATTTTGGACCACGTCCGACTTTGACATTCCGATGGAGCTATGGCGGAAACGTCTTGGCAAGGCCGCCGCCAATGTCACCTTGGCCGCCGGGCTCGAATACAATCTGCGCCCCTTTCCAGGCGGACCGGCAGTGCCGAACGATCTGGCTTCCGTCCGAGGCTTTATCACCGCCTCGCTGTACCGTGGCGCGGATCAGATTTACCTGTTCAACTTCATGGATTCTGACACGCGTCCGGTGTCAGCACTCGACTATCGCACACTGCTGAAAGACGGCGCGGATCCCGCCGCCTTTGCTGAAAAGCCCCAGCGGTATGTCGTCTGTTTCCGCGATACCGTGCCACCCGGGTTTCCAAACGGCGTTCAATTACCTGCCAATGCCCTGCGGGGTGGCCACTTTACAATCTACGTTGGCCCCGTCCCCAAGAACGCGAAAGTTACAGTGATCGCTGGACTGGCGAAGCGGCCGGGCGTGGAAACCGCCATCTTCGAAACAGACTTGAACGACGTAGAATGTCACACGCTGCCCGACCTGAAAAAACCACAACACCTGCCCCCACTTGGGCGTTTCATTCAATTCCGTGGACCAACCGGCGCCTTACGAGAAGGCCAGAACCAGGTTGTTATCAAGCAAAAGGGTGAGGATGCTGGACAACGTATCGATTGGGTCGAACTGCGCATCGATCCCTAGACCTGATCATTTCGTAGGTGGTCTGTGTGACGGCTCCGCCAGCTAAAGCAGGCGGCTTCCGCGGAAAGACTATTTGCCCACGTTCTTGACGGTCTCGAATATGACACATGTCAGGATGATCAGTCCACCGAGTGCCGTGCGTGATGTAACCTGCTCGGCATGAACAAGGTACCCTAAAAGGGCTCCGTAAAACGGCAGGAGTGTTGCGAGGATGCTGACCGTCTTCGCGCTCAAACTTTTGAAGCTCGCGGAAAACAAGGTCTGGGGCAACGCCGTGAAGACGGTCCCCAGCAACAGAAGCAATCCGATCGTTTGTGGCGAGTACTCTGCTTTCTCTGACAAGGCAACCAAAGGCAGAAGGACGATACCGGTCACCGTCACTTGCCAGAACATCAGCGTGGAGCCTGAATACTCCTGGATGTACTTTCGGGTCATGAGATTGCGCGCCATGAAGAACAGACCCGAAACAATGCCCAACATGATCCCCTGAGTCGTCGTGTTGGACAGACTGATCTCAGGGGTCATGATCAGAACAGCCGAAAACACTACGATGACCAACGCTATGTCGATCTTCTTGAGTTTTTCGCCAAACAAGTACGGCTCGACCAGTGCTGTGAAAACGGGATACGTGTGCAGCGAAAGGATTGCAACGGCTGCGGTCGATATCTTCAACGCCGCGAAGTAGGTCAGCCAGTGGAGACAGAGCAGGATTCCCAGCACAACCATGATGCCGTAATGCCCAACTCGATTCAGTCTGACCGGCTTTCTGAACAACAACAGGAACAACAGTAGCGTTGCCGCTGCAACCACCGATCGCCCGCATGTAATCGGCCCGACAGGAATCGCAATCCCCTTGGCAAACATCGCCGTTCCACCCCAAATGAGGACAGCAATGTTAACCTGAACAAGGCTCCGCGCGCGTGGTTTCATGAGCGCCCACATTTCTGAGGGAAAAAAGGGGATGGGAAATGGCGAATGGGCTGTGCGGACGGCAATTCGCAAGGCGTTGCTTGTCGCTCCACGGTTTAGGAGCAGGTCCGGACGTTTTTGTCACCTGTCACCGATCAAGTCGTAATAGCGTTCGAGCCAATAAGCATCAATGAACGTGGCACCGCCACGGGTAATTCGATGTCCAACAAACGCATGGGCGCCATCGTTAGAATACCAGAGAGTCGTGATGTCCATCGATCGACTGGACAATCAAATCAGCCGTCCATTGTAGGTGGAGCCGCATGTAACATGCAAACGTCGTTTGCAAAACTGTTTTCTTAACTGTTTAGCCAAATGGAGGAGAATGGCTGTCGAGGGACCCCCCTGGGCTTGTCTCATGGGTGAATAAGTTTCGTGAGCTAACGCGATGTGGTGAAATGCCCCTGCCCCGCTCGCTCCCCGCCGCCAAAAGCGGCGGGGAGCGAGCGGGGCCTTTGGAGTGACATGTTGCTCTTTAGCTCAATAGACTCGCTCACCAACGGCACAAGGCCGTTGGGGTCGATTAACCGCAATAACAGCAGTGAGATGCAAATCCTACTGCAGACGGCTAAACAGTCACCTATTTTCTTAATAGGAACACTTTCCAAGACTCGACGCATTAACTACAACGTGCGTGCAAGAGGTTGCATGGTTCGTAGCTGCCAGGCCGTCTGGCAAGACCGGTTACACCATTGGCGTCTCCTCACCTGCTCGGCGTCGACGCCACTTCAGACGGCTAGACCCTTACGATTATTCAACAAGCGAATGAAATGGTGCACGAAGTGCCGCAGCGCTGCTATCAATGCTTTCGCCCAAAGCCTCTGTGCTTTTGCCAGTCGATCCCACGGATCGACAACAACACCAACGTCTTGATTCTGCAACACATTGGCGAACGATTCCATCCTTTCAATACTGCGAGGATCGTGCAGAGAGCACTGCGCCACTGTCACCTGATTGCCGGTCACAACCAGCGTTTGGGCCGGCACCACCTACCAATCCAAGCCAACTCAGCCCTGCTGTTTCCTCGTGCGGATGCCCCTTCACTGGCCGAATTGCCTGCCTCCAGGCGGCCGAACCAATTGGTCATCATCGACGGTACCTGGCATCAAGCAAAAACGATTCTTCGCGACGTTCTTCAACTCCAGAAGATTCCATGCTATCGATTGGCGCCAGCCGCTCCGGGCCAGTACCGGATTCGACGCGAGCCCAACTCGCAAAGTCTTTCGACATTGGAAGCGACCGTTGCCGCTCTGCGAGTCCTGGAACCCGATACGGTCGGGTTAGAACAGCTGTTGGCCGCCTTCAATCAGATGGTCGAAGGTCAGTTGACGCATCCAAACCGCCATGCGGCGTGGCGACATAAAGAGAACCGCCAGTCGCGGCCTCGCTATCTTCCAAACTCGTTGCTACAAGACGCAGGCAATTTGGTCGTCGCCTATGGTGAATCGACGCCCGGTCGGCAAGGAGAACGCGCGGTCACCTCGTTGCCGGTCAGCTGGGTCGCACAGCGTCTGGGCACAGCGGAACGTTTTTCTTGCCACCTCCGACAATCACCACCACTTTCCGACACCATATTGGAACGTATGCAACTGTCAACGGCAGACTTTGACAACGCGGTTTCCGAGGACCAATTCCGCGACCTATGGGCCCATTTCGTTCGCCGCAATGATGTCCTGGTCGTCTACCACCATGGGACCTACCAGCTGCTCGGACATATCAAGGCCTCGCAGCCGCGCTGCCTTGTCCTCAAATCAGTATTCAGACAATGGCAAACCGGCTTTCGTTCCATCGAAGAACTGATGGCGGCGGAGAAGGTGACAGCCCCAGACTCAATGCCCCAAAGCCGTGCGAACCAGCGACTTGACTTGGCCGTTGCGTTGGTCGAGCACCTCAGGACCTAATGTGCGACACGGCCGTAGAGCGAACAGCCAGTAAACTGTTGCACTTCACACGTTCCTCTCTTATCCGTGGGCCAGCTTTTCAGGCGTGGGCCGACTCTCCCTGCCCCCATCGATGGACATCCGCGGTCGTACGAGCGCTCAGTCAATTTCGTAATTCAGCTGATCGTCGCCCACTGCCAAACGGAGGTCCACTTCGCGGTGAACAGCGTCCGGATCAGGATCGTACGAAAAGTCGACGCTCACCTTCAGCAGCTCGCCGGCTTGCACCGGTCGTGGCGAAAAAGACATGTACGTCTGAGCCCAGTGAGTTTCCGGATTGTGGGGGCCCGTGTCCAACGTAACACTCGGAGAAAGTTCCGCTTCGAACCAAACGCCGAACCCGTTTAGCACACCATCGCGAACAGGAACAAAATTCAGTTGCCCTTCGAACCAGACATCTTCCGTTGACGCGGTGAGGAGCTCGAGTTCGATAAAGGCCTGCCCCGGTGCCAAGACGGCTGCCGGATCAACCCGAATCTGTATGGTGCGTCCTTGCGACAACTCAACCTCTTGCAGACTGCTGAAGTCAAGATCATGGATCTCGTCGCGCCAAAACCCGGGCCCTTCGGTGTTGTAGAGGATCGGTTCGTCCAAGGGTGCGATCAGCAGGCGAACCTTGGATGGCAGCATGCGGCCAGTCGCTTTTAGATTGTGATCGCGAGCGTCGAGCACCGCGTGCAGCATGCCCTCGGCAAAGGCGGCATTGCCAAGCCACTCGCTGATGATCAGATCGACCTTCTGCGCCAACTGCAGTTCACCCGCCCGACCATGGAACACCTGAACCTGGCCCGACAGCCCGTTGGCTTTGACCAGGTCGGTTGCAACGGCCGCGATATCCGTTGCATCGATGGCATAGACTTTCCTCGCTCCGGCTTTGGCCGCAAGCATCGCCAGGATGCCTGTGCCGGTCCCCACATCCAGAACGACATCGCCCGGCTCGACTGCTTCGCGAATTGCGGCTGCGAACGTGTTCGTGCGGTAACGATCGCTTACCATCCGCCTCTGCAGTTCGATGTCACCGTACGGCTTCAAATAGTTGTCCACAATGCAAACCAACAGTCAAGAGAGTGGCGTTCGAGCATGGGAGTGCGCATTCAACCGCAAACGTCGCTCGGCCAGGCGGCAGCCCCCAAGCGGGGCCAGCCTCCAAGGCCTGCGATGAAACGGCCTGTTCGGCGCTCACAGTATCAGCTCAGGTTGCTCCCTGCAATCGGACGCCCAGCCTTTCGCCTAAGCGAACTGCTCAAGTGGTGGTGCACGCTTCTTCTTTTCCAATAAGTTGAAACCCGATTTGCTTTCTGTCAGACTGTCTGTACTACTAACCTCAAAGATCGTTAGGTTTTTGACAAAGTTCTAGCGATCACCGGGAGCGGACCATAGGGGCCCCCGAGCGGTAGCTTGGATTTGGTTGCGGCCCTGCCGTTCTGTGTCCTCGATCCACTTTGTCCTTCAAGGGAGACGTGTACGATGCGAACGATTCTGAGTCTTCTTCCTGGTTTATGTACGGTCTTCGTCTTTTGCTGCCAACTCCAGGCTACTCCGCCCAACTTTGTGGTCATCTTCTGCGACGACCTTGGCTATGGAGACTTGGCCTGCTTTGGACACCCGACAATCGAGACGCCGAATCTGGATCGCATGGCCGCTCAAGGGCAGAAGTGGACCAATTTCTATGTGGGAGCGAGTGTCTGCACACCGAGTCGAGCCGCTTTGTTGACAGGTCGGTTGCCGATTCGCACTGGCATGATGTCCGCGAAACGCCGAGTCCTGTTTCCCAACTCCAAGGGCGGCATACCTGCCACGGAATGGACCATTGCCGAGTTGCTGAAGACCAAAGGCTATGCCACGGCGGCGATTGGGAAATGGCATCTTGGGCATTTGCCCCCCTATCTTCCCACTCGCAACGGCTTCGATTCCTATTGGGGAATTCCGTACTCCAATGACATGGATGCGATTAAAGGCTTCCCGAACTATCGACAGGCCGCACACAAAGACCCGCATTATTCTCCGCCAATCAAACAGTATCAAGTACCGATTTTGCAGAACGAGCAGGTAGTCGAGAAGCCGGCGCATCAGCATACGCTCACTCAGCGATATACGGACAAGGCGATTGAGTTCATCCGGCAGCACCACAAGGAGCGATTCTTTGTCTACCTGGCGCATAACCTGCCCCATATCCCCCTGTTTGTTGGCGAGAAATACGCCGGGGCCAGTCGTCGTGGAATTTACGGCGATGTTATCCAGGAAATTGACGCCGGGGTCGGAGCGATCCTGAAGACCCTGAAAGATTTGAACGTGGCCGAGAATACGCTCGTGGTCTTCACGTCCGACAACGGCCCGTGGCTACCGTTCCGCACGCACGGTGGTTCGGCAGGACTGCTCAGGGAAGGCAAAGGGTCCACATTCGAAGGCGGGATGCGGGAACCGACGATCTTCTGGTGGCCAGGTAAAGTGGCGCCGAAAATCGAGCGAGAACTCGGAGCAACCATGGACCTGTTGCCAACATTTTGTGCACTGGCCGGCGTCCCCCTGCCACAAGATCGCATTTATGATGGATATGATCTGTCGCCACTGCTGCTCGGGCAAACCACCAATACGTCACAAGACCAATCGGGGACGCGAACAGATCCAAGCTTGAACGCCCCCATTGGTGATCTCGTGACAGGCTATGAACACTCGCCCAGAAAGACGATCTACTACTGGCGTTCAGAGCGACTGTATGCGATTCGGGTTGGTCCGTGGAAGGCCCACTTCATTACCGAAGGATGCTACGGTATCGGCCCCAAACGGCAGGTTCACGACACCCCGGTGTTGTATAACCTGGATCAAGACCCGTCTGAAAAATATGACGTCGCCAGCTTGCATCCGAAAGTTGTTCAGCAATTGCAGAAACTGGCCGAAACGCACATTCAAAGCGTCAAACCGGTCGAGAATCAATTGAATCGATAAGAGCCTGAGTCAAGTAGTGTGAGGTCACCAAGCTGTTGGCCAAACTGAAACGCGACTTACGCTGGGATGCGGACACTCCGGATAAGCATCCGAAACGCGTTCTGGTTGATTGGCTGAGGTGGTTTTCGCGCTTACTCGAGTCGTTTAAGAATGACGGTATCCGGCCACCGAGCCGATTCGACTCGCAAACCGAGGATGAAAGACCGTGAGTTTCTTCTTGATAGGTTCGATCAGCCCGTTCCTTTGGACCGTATGCAAGCTGGTGCTCTATGTCTTCTGCGTGGTGGACTTGGTGCTGTTAGCCGTCGTGATCAACATCGCCACTTTCGCTTGGTGGCGATCTCTGGCGATCGTTCGCCGTGCCGAGTTGCTGTGGGACAAGAATCCGGATCGTGCCGAGCGGCTTTGCTATCGTGTCCGCAACCGGCTCGACCGATCGGTACGTGTGAAGCGAGCCCGTCGGCTTGCCAAACCGTCAGAGGCTTTCAAGATGGCATTCGGGGGGATCTTTGTCGAGTCAGCACTGCTGTTCGTTGAAATCACGGATTGGATTCTGGTGTCGCTAGAGGCAACTTTCAAATCGCTTCGACAACACATTGACATCCCAAAGTACCACCGTTTTCTCCGGGCTGTCGTCCGTTTTCTCGATGAGGATCCTTGGCGAGTGGGGAGCTTCAGTCGTCGGGCATGCGAGAAGTGCGAAGACGTGCTGTCACACCGGCTCGTGAAACGCGGACTCGCACTCCTTTTCCTGCCTGCAAACTCTACACGATTATCGGCTTACGCTTTAAGTGAAGTCCTGCTAGCCGTTCAGCAGAGCAGCAAGGGCCAGCACCGGATCGTGGAAAGTCGACTGGACAAAATCCGAAAGCGATTCGGCCGAGGGGCCGATGCGGATCGTTGGCTCGGGAAATTCTATCTGGCCTGCGGGCACATATCCAGCGAAGCGGTAGAGTGCTATTTTCGACTGTGCAAATCGAATGATGTTGCGGTCGACACTGCCACCGTGCCGACGGCCAAGCAGCGATTACAGGTGGCGTGTGAGATCCGTTCTGGCATGAGCGTCTCGAATCTGGAGGAGCGACTCCAGTGGAATCGACGGGCAGCGAGCGTCATCGTCGATCAATCATGGCCGTTGCTGGGCGAAGGCTTGGCCCTTTACGGGCTGAAACGTTATACTGAGGCGATAGCAGCCTTGGCGAGAACGCCCGCTCTTTTTCCGAAGTGCACTCCGGCGAAGCTCTGGACGGCCCGCTGCCATGCCGCCATGGGAGACAGGGAGCAAGCCAAGCGGCAACTTGTCCGTATTGCCCGCGGAGCGAGCAACGACTCCTCCGAATTGGTGGCGCTTGCCGAGCATTTTCTGGCAATTGGCCAAACGAAGGCAGCCCAGCAACTGGTCAACAAACTTCCGCTGACCAATCTGGCGATCAAAGGCAAGCTGCTTGCCATCGAAGGTAAACTGAGGCTTCGGCGAGGGAAGGTTGAGAAGGCGAGACGGCATAGTATTCCGCATCGTACCAGTCAGCACACCACTCCAAGACATTTCCGTGCATGTCGAACAGCCCCCAGGCATTCGCCTGCTTCTGTCCCACCGGATGCGGTACGCTTTCTGAGTTCGCCAACACCCAAGCATAGTCGCCAAGGCAGTCCACCGAGTCGCCGAAACAGTACAAACCTGAGCTCCCGGCACGACATGCATACTCCCATTCCGCCTCGGTCGGCAATCGATAGAATCGTCCCGCTGACTCCTCGTCGCCCAGAGCCGAAAGCCTGTGGCAAAACTCCTGAGCATCGTTCCAAGAGACCATGTCGACCGGATTCTCCGGACATCCCGTGAACTCACTCGGATTGTCGCCCATCACTTGCTCATATTATTTCTGTGTCACGGGATGGACTCTCAAGTAGAACGGTTTGCTGATTCGGACGCGGTGTTGTGGAGTCTCTCGGACGCGAACTGGATCGTCTGATGTGGGCGATCCCATAACGAAGTCACCCGGCAAGATCAGGGCCATTTGCGTCCCGAGTGAGTTGTCGATCATCGCGTCCAACTGCAGCTTTGCCTCCTCCGGGACTTGCAGTGTAAATCCTTCCAAGGGAGGGGCGGCCGTTGAATTGAGACCAAGATCCGGCGGAAGCGGCGCGGATGTGAGCGTCGTCGGTAACGAATCTAACTGTTGAATAAGCCGCTCCATGTCCGTGCTAAAATCAAGGCCCGGTCGTACTCGAACCGCATTACGAAACGCAAGGTCACGAATAGTCTCTGGCAGCTCTTCGGGACGAGGCATCACCGCTTCGCGGACCAGAACGGGGATTACGCGAATATCGCGGTCGAGAGCCGCTTCAACTTCGACACGAACGAAATCGCACGCATCTTCAAGCCGCCGATTCCACTGGGGGTCGACAAGCCAATCCGGTCCTATCACCACCAGTACGACATGGCTATTACTCACCGCTTGCTGCAAGTATTTTCTGAAATCGACGCCAGCGGGAATCGACTTAACGTCCATGAAGACGTTGTCCCTCCCGTACTTGCGCTCCAACCATTCGTACAGATGGGTCGTTGCGTCACTTGCATCCTGACGTCGATAGGAAATGAGGATCTTTGGCATTATCGTGCCTTACAATTCCTGTTGTCGCTCGCTTGGCCGACGACGGCACATCGTTGGTTTTCAAACGTCTTCGCGAGTGATTCGCTGATCAGACACCCGTGGCAGGTTCCGCACGGCTTGGTCCAGGCGTCGTCGGGGAGTAGACTCACCATTCCGCGAACGGTCTCCATTTGACGCGGCTGCTGTGTGGCTGTCAAGAAGCTGCACGCCGAGAACCATGTGAAATGCCTGTTCTGCCTCGATTCGCGAAAGCTTCACACCAATCATTGACGCTCGCGGCCGTCAATGTTGATGAGCCGTTCCTTCCATCCGCAAACGTCCGAAAGGAACGCCCGTTGTGACCGGGAAGCCAGGCGTCTACTTCATCGCTCGCTTCTTCTCTTCAATGAAATGAACGTGGTGCGGGATGTGGTTGGTGATTCGCTCCAACAAAGTCCCCAGCGTCATGGGCCCTCCAACAGAGTGAATACCCGTACGCGTGAACACCTCGGGCGGCAGCGTGCGGAGGATACGAGCCATCTGATTGCGAACGGCTTGGATCAGCTCAAGCTCCTCGTCGATGTCTCGTTGATCGTAGGCCAGATGCTCGGCGAATTTGTCGTGGAAACCACCGGCAAAAACCGGCTGCTCCTCGGCAATGACGTGCTTCATCCGACCGGCATACACCGGCTCGAAATCGGCTAGGTGGCAGATCACTTGTCGCGTCGACCACTTGCCCGACACCGGCACGGCATCGAGCTGCTCGGGGGTCATACCAGCAATAGCCTCTCGCAACTCTTGCGGCCCGGCTGCGTACAGATCAATCAAATCAGTGATTGCCATCATCGGTTCCTTGCGCTTAATCAGATCCTTTTCGGCCCTCGGTTCGATTCCCACGAGTTGCCATCTAGCTTAGTGGTTTCGCGGACGTGCGCGCAGAGTGTACGCCTTTTTTGGCGACTCTTCGGGCGTCACGGAAAGGTTGGTGGCCGAAAAAACACGTAGCCGTTCA
>JAJSAJ010000822.1 GCA_024274855.1 Planctomycetota bacterium
ACTTGGGCGTGGATTATGGGACGCGGGATTATCCACGAACCGGACGACATTCGCCAGGACAACCCGCCCAGCAATCCCGAGCTTCTGGCCTACCTGGAAAAGGAGTTGGTCTCGAGCGGCTACGATCTGAAACATCTGAAGCGGCTGATCTTTACTTCGACCACCTATCAGCTCTCTTCGATACCACGGTTCAAAGGGCCGGAAGGGAGAGCCAACTTCGCCAGCTACTTGTTGCGGCGAGTGGAGGCCGAGGTATTGATCGATGCGCTGAACGAAATCACGGGCAGTACGGATCTTTACACGAGCGCTGTTCCAGAGCCTTTTACTTATATCCCCAAGGACATGGATGCGGTGGAGGTGGCCGACGGCAGCATTAGCAGTTCCTTTCTGACGTTGTTCGGACGTTCCGCGCGCGCCACGGGGCTGGAAAACGAGCGGGTTAACGAACTTGCCTCGCCCCAGTGGCTGTACATGCTGAATTCCGGCCAAATACAGAACAAGCTTCAGAGTGGCCCAAAACTCAGGGCTTTGCTCGCCGCCGGCGGCAAAACAAATGAGATCGCCGAGAGACTTTACTTGACAGTCCTTTCGCGGTTTCCGACCGATGCGGACGTAAAGGCCGTGGAGGCATATGCCAAGACCGGAGTGACGAAAGGCCGCGACGTCTGGATCGATCTCACCTGGGCGTTGATCAACAGCCCTGAGTTTCTTCTGCGGCATTGATTGTTAACTGAGCGGTGGGACATTACACGAAACAGTCGGTTTCCTGGCACGACAATCCAAAAAGGGAGTGAGAGGAGAACGGAAATCATGAGTACCAACCACAATTCCGACAACCAAAAGCATGTGTCTCGGCGCGAGGCCATGCGACGTGGCGCTTTGGGCGCGGCGGGCATGATCGCGGCCGGTGGTTTGAGTTCCCGCATCTTTGCGGCCGAGGACAAGAAGACGCCCGAACAGAAAGCTGCCGAAGAGAAGGCGGCCCGAGACGCAGCGGCCAAAGTCAAAGCCAAATCCAAAGGTAAGATCAAGTCGGTGATCCAGATCTTCTTGTGGGGCGGCATGTCGCACAATGATACCTGGGACCCGAAGCCGGGTTCGGGCTACGACTACTTGGGTGAGTTTGATAAATTCATTTCCACCAACGTCAAGGGGATCCAACTCGGTGCCCTGTTCCCCAAACTGGCTCAGCAAGCCGACAAGTACTCCTTGATCCGTAGCATGACGCACGGCATCAACGGCCACGAGACAGCGGCCTACCTGATGCAAACCGGACACAAGCCTGGCGGGCGGTTGGCCTACCCCAGTGTGGGCGCAATATTCACCTTCTTCAAGAAGGATCAGTACAAAGGACTGCTTCCGCCTTATGTCGTGATGCTCAGAGCAGCCGGGCGGTTTTCCGAAGAAGGATTCCTGGGACCCGGGTACAAACCGTTCGCGACGGGCGGCGATCCGAACGCGAAGCGCTTCGAGGTCCAGGGGATTGTCAACAAGGGAATTAACGACGCTCGACAAAAGGCCCGCCGCGAATTGGTCGATAAGATCAATCTCTTGGGCTACGGCCTTGCGGACGTTCCGGAGATGGCTGCCGCCCAAGAGGCCAAGCAGAAAGCCTACGGGTTGATTTTGGGCAGGGGTAAAGAAGTATTCAATCTCGCCAACGAACCCACCGTACTCAGAGATCGTTACGGCCGCCATACGTTCGGGCAGGAATGTCTGGCGGCGCGGCGCATGGTCGAGGCGGGGGTGCCCTATATCACCATCAGCTTCCCCGGTGGCTGGGACACGCACGCAAACCACTTCACAACGATGAAGCGGCAGTGTCCCATGTTGGACCAGGGCCTGGCAACGCTGCTTGCGGATCTGAGTGAGAAGGGCTTGTTGGATAGCACCTTGATTTGGTGTACTGGCGAATTCGGCAGAACGCCGAAAGTCTCCTGGGAGCCGCCGTGGAACGGCGGTCGCCATCACTATGGGTCTGTCTTCACCGTGCTGGTTGCCGGCGGCGGATTCAAGGGGGGCCGTGTTGTCGGTTCGTCCGATGAAAAAGGCGCGAAAGTCAAGGAAAGACCCGTCTATCCGGCGGATCTGCTGGGCAGCTTCTATTTGTTGGCCGGCATCGACGAGGCCGCCAAGCTGCCTCATCCGTTGGGGTATGACGCCCGTGTCTTGGACACTCAAAAAGAGGGCATGAAGTCGGCCGGGCTGTTGGAAGAGATCATGTAGCCGTCGGTCGAATGTGGTGATCGGTACTGGGTGATCGGTACTGGGTGATCGGTACTGGGTGATCGGTACTGGGAGCGGCTGCCAAGTCGTGTCCCCCGCGGCGTTCGCGTCTGTTTTCGCTGATACCGAAACGACAATAACGTGAGGAGTTCAATGAGTAGATTCAAAAGACTTCCGGTCTTGGGATTGGCCATACTTGTGGCCGCTGCGTCCTCGGTCTGGGCGCAGAACCAGTATATCGGTTACGTCTATCCGGCCGGCGGCCAGCAAGGCAGCACCTTTCCAATCAGGTTGGGCGGACAGGGGCTCCTCTATGCCTCCGATGTGATTGTGAGCGGGGAAGGGGTTTCCGTCCGGCTGGTCGATTACTACCGAGTGATGAACAACCAGGAACTCGGGTTGCTTAGACAGCAACTGAGGGAGTTACAGAAGAAGGGGGCGACGGTGGATGAGGTGATGGCCGCCAAGATGGCCTGGTTCGAGTTTCCCATGCCCATCGGCCCGGAAAAAGAACCGGCACCGGCCGCGAAGGACGCGCCCACGCCCTCCGAGAAAGAAGTGGCAAAACAGAACCTGATCAAACGGATCCAAACGAGGTTCGCGGAAGACGAACGCAATGCGGCCGTTCGGGCCCATACCGAGCTCGTTTTTGCCGAAGTGACGGTCGATCCTGACGCGAAACCGGGCCGGCGAGAGATCCGAGTGATTACCAAACGGGGTATCTCCAACGCGATCTCCTTTTATGTGGGCCAG
>JAJSAJ010000823.1 GCA_024274855.1 Planctomycetota bacterium
AATACCCGGATCGCCCGATCCGCTGACTTTCGGATAGCGTCCCAATTCCGACTGGAGAATGTCACTTAGCTGGTCACGCTGAACTCCGATCTTACGGAGAATCGGGACAACGATTCCATCCGATTCCTGAATGAGTGAGGCCAGCAGGTGGATCGAGTCGATTTCAGGATGCCCCAATTCGCGTGCCGTGGAAAGGGCCTGTTGTACGGATTCCTGGGCCTTGATGGTCAGTTTATCAAATCGAAAGCTCATCGAAGTTATCTCCTTGTGCCGTGCCGAGCGACAGGCCGTCACACCCGCTTCAATCATCGGTTAACGTGATGTCAACGACCGTTGCATTCTAGCGAAATGGTCGGCTGTCTTGTACGATTGTTTTTGCGAGCCGCCGAAAAATGCCGAACATCGCCTGCTGACGTGGTGAGTTGTCGTGGTGGTGGTCTCGCCGTCGATCCGGCTCGACCGCCGTGCGGAACAAGTTGCAAACGGTGTGCCAACGGCGTGAAATGCGCGATTTGCCGGTTGTTCGTGCTGTTGACGAGATGGTGAGTGCGGTGGGACAAGTTGACCGGCCATAATGGCAGGAGCTTCGGGCGGATATCCAACCGCAATTTCCGCGTGTCGCACTCGCCCAAGAAGACGGTTTCCAACTAGCTGGTCAGCATCCGGCTTATGGCGACGTCACCAAACACAAGTTATGATCGACCGCTCAATAAACGCGCAGTCCCGGTTGTTCAGCGGTGGCACGTCGGCCGGCGTTTCCAGCTTGGCGTTAAACAACTTCGTGGCAGGGGTTTCCGGTACGCCCGCGGAGCCAATGTGGCGCGGAGCCAATGTGGCGCGGGACCAATGTGGCGCGGGACCAATGTGGTGCTGGCCAATTGAACCATCCCCAGTAATAAAGAGCCCGTGCTATGCAAAGAATGATTTGGATGTTCGTGGGATGCAGCCTGCTGATTCAGCCGTTTTTGTCGACGACCAGCCTTGGCGGCAATGCGGGACGAACGATCGAGTTGGACGATGCGACCAGAAACAAGGCCTTGGCCGTTCTGAGGCAGGCTGTCAAGTCCGACGAGTTTTGGCCGTCGATGCATGCGGCCGAGGCACTGACTTTGGCCGGTTACGGCACGGAGGTACGCGCGCGACTCAAGCCACGTCTGCCGACCGAAAAAGATGATCAGCATCGTTGTGGATTGGCTCGCGAGTTGGTTCGAGCTGGAGAGCGAGAATATACCTCGGTGATGCTCGGGATTTTGGCCAAGAAGGATCCGTATGCACACGGGCATGCGTGCGAGAGTTTGTACAAAGTGAACGAGATCGGTGACGGCCGGCTACTGCGTGCCGCATTAGCCCGAAAGGAATTGCCTCAAACGGCTTTAATGGCCGCGGCCGCACTGGGGCGATGGGGCAATCCGGCCGCGATGGCTTATTTGCGAGCACATATCAACGATCCGGACCCCGCATTGGCTCGAGTTGCCGCGTGGGTGATTGGACGCATCGGCGATGCGAGCGACATTTCGCGTCTGCGCCTGGCACGATCGCGTCTGAAGGACCCGATCGTTTTGGCCTATTTCGATCATGCGCTTGCGGCACTCGGCGATCACGATGGGCTTGTTCGCCTAACGGAGAATCTGAAAAGTACCGATCCGGATATTCGAACCTACGCGGCGATGTTCGCCGGTGACGCCCGGGCCGTCGCCACCAACAAACAGTTACGCCTCCTGCTTGAAGACGACAAACTCGATACACGTGTGCGGGCGGCCGAGTCGCTTTTGGTTCTAGGGCGACCGCCAGCAGGACATTGCAACAAACCGACGGTACGCGACGTATTCCCTGCTACGGCCGAACATCCGCGGTACAGCGAAGGGGACATCGTAGCATTGCGAGACGGTTCGCTGTTGTTGGCAACGACCGAATTTATCAAGAGTACGTCGGACTATGGCAAAGCGAGGATTATGGGATGCGTTTCCAACGACTGTGGACGGACCTGGAATCAAACGCACGTTCTCCAGGAAAATGTCGGCAAGAAAAATGTCATGTCCGTGACATTTTGCCGACTCGCTCCTCCATTGCAAGGCGCGGGAGCCATCGGCATGTTCTATCTTGTCAAAAACTCACTGGCAGATCTGAAAGTCTATCTTCTGATTTCTGAAGATGACACCCGGTCGTTCGGCCAGCCGATTTTGGTGACGGATAGTCCGGGGTACCATGTAATGAATAATGCTCGCGTTACGCGACTGACCAGCGGCCGCTTGCT
>JAJSAJ010000824.1 GCA_024274855.1 Planctomycetota bacterium
CGGTCAATTGATCGTCTACTTCGGAACGTATACGCGTGGCGCCAGCAAAGGGATCTATGTCTATCGCATGGATCTCGAGTCGGGGGCGTTGACGATCATCGGAACGGCGGGGGGGATCAAAAACCCGTCGTTCCAGGCGATTGGCCCCAATGGCCGGTTCCTCTATTCGGTCAGCGAATCCCAGCAATTCAAGGGCCGACGGACCGGCACGATTACCGCACTGGCAATTGACCGGAAGACAGGTCTGTTGAAGCGAATCAATGAGCAGCCAAGTGTCGGCACCGGGCCATGCCACGTACAGGTCGATCATCACGGACGGCATGTGCTGGCCGCCAATTACGGCAGCGGCAGTGTCGTTGTGCTGCCGATTCGCGCTGACGGCGGCCTGGAAGCGCCGAGCGGCTTTGTTCAGCACCATGGATCGAGCACTCACTCCCGGCAGAAGGCACCGCATGCGCACGGCATCTACTGTGATGCACAAGATCGGTTTGTTGTCGTTCCTGACTTGGGTTTGGATAAGATTCTGATCTACAAGTACGATGCGAGGCAAGGAACATTGAACCCAAATGACGAGATGCCGTATGCCACAATCTCGCCCGCGTCCGGGCCCCGACACTTTGCGTTTCATCCGCGAGGCAGCTTTGGATATGTGATCAACGAACTGAGCAATACGATCACAGCTTTCGCCTACGACGGTCAACCAGAACACTCACGACACTCCAGACGGTCCCCACACTGCCGTCGAGCTTTCAAGGAAGCAACTCGACGGCTGAAATCGCCGTCTCGGCCGACGGACGTTTTGTCTACGGTTCGAATCGTGGCTACGACAGCATCGTCGTATTCGCAATTGATCCGAGCACGGGCAAATTGAAGTACGTGTCCAACCACAAGACGGGCGGCCATAGCCCTCGCAACTTCGCGATCGACCCGAGCGGGTCATATCTCCTGGCAGCGAATCAAGATTCCGACAACGTTGTCGTGTTCAGAATCGATCGACAATCGGGCAAGCTGATCTCAACCGGCCAGGTGGTTGAGATTCCCAAACCGGTCTGCATTACAATGCTTCGACTCCACGGATCCACAGACCAGAAGTAGGCCCACGGATGCAAAGCGGCCCACGGATACAGAGGAGAGGTGGCACATCAACGGGTGCATTTCTTGATTGCCTGGGAGTTTTGATTTCCACGCTTTCAGACTCAGTCCGCATTATGGTGAGACTATGATATTTCTTGAACAGTGGGCGGACCGATTGGCGGAACACCTGGTCACAGCGCGGCAGCGGATCGTATTTGCAGAGAGTTGTACGGCCGGTCTTGTATCGGCCACACTAGCCCAAGTTCCCGGCGTATCGGAATGGCTTTGCGGGTCGGCCGTGACGTATCGTGCGAGGACGAAGATCGCATGGCTGGATGTTTCGGAAGGCGATTTGCATCGACTGAGTGCGGTTAGCGACGAGGTAGCTCGGCAAATGGCGATGGGTGTGTTGGCGCGGACCCCGGAGGCAGACCTTAGCGTGTCGATTACCGGTCATTTAGGTCCGAACGCACCGACCGAGGCGGACGGGCTGGTCTTCATTGGTGCGGCCCGGCGCGTGGCATGGGTCGTAAGTACCGAGTCGGTTCAGCGGATCATGTTGAAGGAGCGGGATCGTGTGCCGCGCCAACGTGAAGCGGCAGCACGGGTGCTACAGCGAGCCGATAGTTTGCTACAAGCCTGACTCAGGTCGGCTTTGGCAGGCTCCGCCACGTGCCCCTCTTTGGGCAGTAAGATGCGGGGGCTATAGTAGTAACTTCAAAGAGTGCTCAGGTTTTGACAAAGTCACAGCGACCAACGGGAGCGGCCATCGTAGGCCGATCCGAGTACGGC
>JAJSAJ010000825.1 GCA_024274855.1 Planctomycetota bacterium
CACCGGAGATGACGCTGCCTTACGCACCCGAACACGATCCAACAACCGCACAGCGGCGGCGAAATGGCTATAATGTGAGCCGGCGGCCGGCACGTCGAGAAGTCGAAGCGAAGCGTGTTGAAGGGCGTCGCACCGGTTCTGCCCGTGAGATCCTCCTTAGCTGCGAGACTGATTCACCCATGGGACAAGCCCATGGGGGTCTGTACGCGGAAGAGGGCGACAGTTATTGATTGGCGAATCCTAAGCCTGCTAAAGCAAAAACAGCCCGATCGACCTCAATGGGAACTCGCACCATGAAACCAATTTGTTATCTCGTTTCGCAATTTATTGTCACTCTCCTACTAACGTGCTCGACGCCTGTCGTTGCCCAGAACGCCTGGAACGGTCGCCTCTACTTGAACGGAGGCGACTATTGGCGTGCCAGGTTACCGGTCGTCGTGACCAATCACACGAACACGGATGTCGAAGGACGCAGGATCGCGTTGGCCATTCGCCGGAACACGGCGACTGGGGTCTTGGTCGGGACACCGGCCAAGGCAGTACGTGTCTGCTCCGAGCGAGGTGTCGAGCTGCGGTACCGACTCGAGACGAGCCAAGGTCGCGCGGTCCAGACCGGCGTCATTCCTGATGAAAGCTACCTGACGATCCCGGTTACCTGCCCGCATGGGGGCACATCAGGCTATTACGTCTACTTTGACAATCCGAATGCCCAGTCGGTTCCCGATCCGTTAATAGGTCACCATCGGCTGTGGAACGGTGATGTCGAGCATGGTGATGGCGATGTTCCCGAAGGTTGGACGCTTGATCCACCAGACGACACGCATCGAATTATTTGGGCCAATGATGCGGCACAATCCGGGAAACGTGCTCTGAAAACGGTTGTTGCTGAGGGTGCGAAGCCAACTTGGATCGGCGCGCGGCAGCAACCGATCCATGTTTTGGGAAGCTCCGGATATCGTATTCAAGCATGGGTAAAAGCGAGGAATGTGCAGGGCTACACCGGGTGGTTTCTGCACATTGGAAACGCCAGACAATCGATGCTCGAAGCACCCCTGCTGCGTGCGGGTGAAGGGACGTTCGATTGGAAAAAGGTGGAACTTGACTTCAAAACGCCCCCGGAAGCCGATCGGCTTTGCGTGGGAACCGTGCTTCGCGGCACAGGTACTGCCTGGTTTGACAATGTTCGACTGGAGTTACTTGACAGAACACCGATTCCGGTGCGCGTTGAGCCGGTCCAGCGGATGAAACTGCGTACGATTGGCCACGAGTGGCCAACGGCGTGGCCAAGCGGTACGACTCGGCGCGCGCTAGTCCGCGTCTTTAATTTCTCCGATCAACCCCACTCCAAAGCCTTGGTATCGGTTGACTTCACAATCCTGAACGCACGCATGAAAGGCAAGCTTGCTCCGGATCGGATCCAGGTAATGCTCGGAAACGATCGTGTCCCCTTTGCCATCGCCGGATCGGCATTGTTATTACGGATCGCTGTTCCAGCTCGGTCCGTGGCGAACATCCAAGTCAATCTAGACGGTCCGGCTGCCACGACGCGCACAGCAGCAAGACACGGCCGATTATCGAGGCGGACGATTGCCGACATGAGCTTGTTGAGCAACGGCAGTTTTGAGAAAGGAAGCGTTGCGCCCGATCATTGGAATGCAACGCCCACATCCGGCCAGCCCGATCGTGCGACCTTGGATTTAGTCCGTCCTGGAAAACCGGGCGCTGGAAATCGATCGCTGCGAATGCGTGTTCCTCGGCAGGCTGAAAAAGGCTGGCGAGGTTGGCGACAAGAGGTTGCCGTCAAACCAGGAAAAACTTATCTGCTGTCCGGCTGGGCTCGGTGCAAAGACGTCAACGACTGCAACGTCCAATTCCATGTTCATTTGCTCAATGCCAGCGGCCAGTTAGTAGCCGAGCAGCCGTATCGAAGTCTGCCCCAGTCGATCGAAGGAACGACCGACTGGACACTGCTGTCCGGGATGCTGACCATGCCCACGGACGCCGCGGCGTTCGAGGTTCATTTGACGATCGAGGGCCATGGCACGGTTTGGTACGACAACATTAGGCTGACCGAGGTAAAAACGGCTTGCATCGCGAGATTTGAGGGTCTTCCGATGGCAAAGCCGGGAATTGCCGTCTGGCCGGTTCATTCGGTCATCAAGGTCTTCCCGGACGACCCCGTGCCGCCGTCGATCGACGAAGCAAGAATCTCCTGTGCCGCCAACGAATGGGAAACCCTGCAATTGGCAATGCGAAGCGCCGAGCCGGTCGACGACGTGCAGATCGTTGCCGACCCGCCCCATGGCCCGAGCGGCCACCGCCTGGACCGGGTGCAGGTGAACGTGGTCGGTCTTGTCCCGATTGACCACGCGACAAATTACTATCGTTCGGACCAGCCGCCATGGCAGCGCATGGTTCCGGACCAGCCGGGACGTTGCGATGGATGGCCAGGTCTCTGGCCCGATCCCTTGTTGCCAACCACCCATTTGTCATTGAACGCGAATGAGACTCGCGCCATTTGGATAACGTTCAAGGTGCCGCGGAACGCCCCTCCCGGCGACTATCGGGGCAGCATTCGATTGATTTCCAACCACCACGTGTTGTCTGAAGTGCCCTACCAGCTGCACATTTGGAACTTCACATTGCCTGAATCGAGCCAGCTTGGCGCGATCTACGACGTGCGTTTTGGACCGGGAGGACGCGACCAGTGGGGCAGGAGTTTGGAATCGTGGTATCCAGAGATCGTGCGGTTCATGGCCGAGCACCGACTTTGTGCCGACGCGATCAAGCCGACACCGATGATTCGCTACGAACAAGGCAAAGTCGTCACGGACTTTCGCGAGTATGACAAAGCAGCCCACTGGTACTTTGACGAGCTGAACCTGCCTTTTCCCTACACGCCTTGGACATTCTACCTGTTCGGATGGGGCCACCCGCCCAAAGTCTTCGCCGGACAACGCCCGTACGACGGCGAACCACCTTATAAAGACGTGGATCGCAGTCGTTTGCGGCCCGAATACAAAAAGGCCTATCAAGCATGCCTGAAAGCATACTGGGACCATATGAAAGATAAGGGCTGGGACAAGAAGATCATCCTCTACATTTCCGACGAGCCGTACGACAGGCACGAGCATATTCGGAAACAAATGCGTGCCTTGTGCGACATGATTCATGAAGTCGATCCGGCGATACCAATCTACTCGAGTACCTGGAAACACGTTCCCGACTGGGACGGCTACTTGAACGTATGGGGAATCGGGCATGATGGCCGCGTGCCGACAGAGACCATGAAGAAGCTGCAGGCCACGGGAGCCCGACTGTGGTTCACCACCGATGGCCAGATGTGTACGGACACACCGTACTGTGCGGTAGAACGACTGCTGCCCCACTATTGTGTCAAGTACGATGTTCAGGCGTACGAGTTTTGGGGAGTAGCGTGGACGACGCTGAATCCATTCCGGTATGGGTGGCACAGCTATATTAATCAGTCGGGAGAGCCGGGCCAACATCATTGGGTCCGTTATCCCAATGGAGACGGGTTCCTAATCTATCCGGGTCCGGCGATTGGTTATCCAGGTCTTGTCAGCTCGATTCGTTTGGAGCAGGCGCGTGAAGGGGTCGAGGATTTTGATTACCTGACGCTGCTGCGTGATCGCATCGAGGCAGCAAAACGGCGGGGCCATGCAACGGTCGAAGCAGAGCGGAGTTTGGCTGATGCAGCAACGCTTGTCACGATCCCGAACGATGGTGGACGTTATTCGAGCAGAATCCTACCGGACCCTAATCGCCTTTACGACGTGAGGCGGCGGATCGCGAAAGCGATCGAATCGCTCCAGCCCGCTCGCTAGCAGACGTTTCCAGCAGTGCAGTCAAGCAATTCACCAAGACATGACAAGAGAGACGATCCGGCCGAATCGCGACCGATGGCGATGATCAACAGGAAATCGCGAACAACGCCCTGTTTCGGCACATCCCCGACAAGTGTCGTCGCTTCAACACCACATCGGACCTCTTGAGCAGGGCTCGATACCAGCGATGCTGATTCACGTTCGGCTGCCACCGGGACAGATCGCAACGTCAAAAGTCGTCTTGCCCATGTTCCTTCTCATAGTTGTCGGCGGCGATAGCCACATGCCACATATTCGAGTGAAATTCTTCGGGGTCGAGTGTATTGAGCAGGCTATCGATGCTCGCCACGATCAAGTCCTCCTTGTCCATCGAGCGGATGCCGTAGCGAGCGAAGTAGATTTCCTCGTTCTTTTTCAATAAATCAAGAGCCTGTTCTTTCGAGACGCCTTTCATGAATCCGTGCTTTACAGCAAGACAAGGCGAGAAGAAAGTCACGACATGCGAGTCGGCAACGACACGATCCATTGGCCGGACGTAGACCATCTGAGACCGATCGTTAGGCAACCCGAACCCGGACACAAAGCACATTCGCTCTTCATCCACTTTGCCCCTCACACCGGCGAGTGTGGCGATTTCGGAGACCTTTTCAAGAATCTCCAGTTTTTCACGAACGGACATCAGGTTACCTTTCTTTAAGAAATTGCGATAGCAGTATTTCGCAGGCAGTCGTCCCAACTCCCATGGTCTTACCAAGCGTCCGCAGGGCTTCACGCTCCTGGTCGTCAATATTCCCATCGGCGCCCGCGACTTGCAGCAGTCCCTGCATAATTCGATGGATTTCACCGGCACGCAACTTGTGTCTTCGTCCTTTTATGCAGTCTCGGAAGTTAGCCAAACAGATATCACTGCTCGGAACGCCGTCACCAGTCGCCTCGTTCAGCCGCTTCTGAGACGTAATGGTGACGAGCCTTTCCGACTCCGATTGCGTGAACTCCCCGTTCGCAAGTGCCATGTATATCCCACCCCACAAGAAAAACTCGGCCAGTATCGGATCGGCAGCCCCCTCTTCCTTTCTTGCCAGCGGATCCATCAAAGCTAACAAACGGCTGACGACCGCATCCGCTTTGCTGCGAGCAACGTTTGCCTGATCACTGTCGTCAGACGACACGTTGTCAAGGAACCCAGATTCGGCAAAGACAATCATGGCTTTCATGCGAAGTGGCGGAAAAGGATGTGTCAACTGCCAATGATGATCATCTCCACCCTCAATCACTTCGCGCTCCAACTGCTCCCATTGCTCAGAAAACTCGACCGCACTGATGCTCAAAGAACTGTCTGTCAAACCGGAAATTGTCTTAAACACAGCCGTTGCCGCAACGTCCAGCGAGCCACAACAAATCAGACCGACGCGGTCCGCTGAAATCTCCGAAGCTCGCTGCCAGGCGAGAATCCGCATGCGCCCCTGCGGACTCAGAGAACTCGTCTCCAAAACATAAGACGCCCCCACATCAACATGCTCAAACACCGCATGCCCCAGTTCATGGCCGATCACGAATTCCAGTTCACGATCCGACAATCCGTTGACCGCGCCACTGCTTAATGCAACCAAGACGTGTGAACGACCGCGCGTAACAAACGCATTGATACTCGAGTCCTCGAAAACATATGCCTCCATTGGCATGTCAAGGTGAAGCCGCGAGGCGAGTTGCTGAAAAGATGACGCGACTCGAGGTACAAAACGCAAATCAACTCGGACAGCATTGGCCAACAAACGAGCCCGCATCGACCGGTGGTGACTAGTTGCCTCGAGTTCCGAAAGCCCCCTCGAAATGCGCTCGTCCGCGCGTAACGCTTCCAGCAAACCACTATCACCAGAAAAACTACTCGCACTGATCAACGCGTCGGTGATAATATTCAATCTCCGCTCCTTAATCGTCAACTCCCACCACGGAAACACGCACCAGAATTGTACCGAAATTAGATAAGCGTTTCCAGCGATTTCAGACAACGATTGCAAAATGGAGGACATCACACTAAAGAGTCTGAATACGTCCACAGATCGGAAGAGGTTGAGCCCACGGATGGCAGAGCCGACCCACGGATAAGAAGAGAAGTGTCCGAGGAGAGACGGAAAAACACGGAGCCACGGAGGAGACTCAGAAAACTCTAATCCAGAGACACCGTGGTGCGTCGGTTTGACTAGTCGCCCCAGCCTCGCTTCTCTGGATGCTCCGTGTCTTTGGAGTTAATCCATTCCACGGATACCGGCACGACTCATCCTGCTCCGTTTTTCGCCGCACGCTCCTTTTGGAATGTTCGGTCCCCTCTCGTCACACTCTTTCCTCACTCCTGGGCGCGCATTTTGGCTTCAAGAATGCTAAGCTACGGTCTCCACGATCACTTTACTCGGTTGCCTTTTGCCACTCGGTATTCCGGCAAAAAACCAAACGGCGATATTCGGACATTTGGAGAGACTGATGAACCGAAAACACGCGACTGTCCTTTTCCTGTTACTGGCATCCTTCTCCGGGCGACTCTGGGGCCTGGATTATCCGGGCACGTCACCTGGTGAAGCGAGCAGTTCAACGCAAAGCCAATCGTTTACGCTGGCGAACCAGGTACTCAGTGCCCGGTGGACACGCAATGCGGACCGGATCACCGCGTTGAGCTTCACCAACAAGCAAACAGGCCGAGCGTTGCGATTGGGCGACGGCTATCTACCGAAGATCGTACTGGCTGACGGACGGACGATCGATCTGGCGGTAGCGACTCCGACGACGCGGGCACATCTGGTAAAGAATGCGGTTGTCGCCGCCTATACGGATGGAGCTTCCGGCTTGAATATCAGGTGGTCCGCCCGGTTGAACGACGATGCAAACTACATCATCCAAACGTTGGAACTAACTGCGAAGAAGCAGGCGGGTATTGAACAGCTGGTTTTCGTGAACGCGAGTCTTGACGGTGCGAAGCAGGTAGGACGAGTTGATGGTTCGGTGGTTGTGTGTGGCAACATGTTCCTGGCCGTTGAACATCCGTTGGCCAAGAATACCGTGAATAAAGCTGATCGAGTACTCTGTGCTTTGCCACGCGGAAACGTTCTCAAAGTGGGCCAGACCTGGCGTTACACTTCGGTGATCGGCGTGGTTCCGCGCGGCCAATTGCGCCGCGGGTTCCTATATTATTTGGAGCAACGGCGTGTACACGCGTACCGCCCGTTTCTGCATTACAACAGCTGGTATCATTTGAACATCGGACGGCCGGATAACCACATGACCGAAGCCGAGTGTCTGGCGACCATTGAGAACATTGGACGCGAATTGGTCACTCGGCGTGGAGTGAAACTTGACGCATTCGTCTGGGACGACGGCTGGGACGATTTCAACACGCTTTGGGGCTTCCACAAGGACTTCCCGAACGGGTTCAAGAAGCTCCAGCACGCGGGGGCCAAGTTCGGCGCGGCACAGGGCGTCTGGATGTCACCGTGGGGTGGTTACGGAAAACCGAAGCAAAAACGCATCGCCTATGGCGCGTCAAAGGGCTATGAAACCAACCGAAACGGATTCTCCATGGCCGGAGCGAAGTATCGATCCGCGTTTCTCAACGTCTGCCTGATGATGATGAAGCAACACGGTGTCGTCTTCTTCAAGTTCGACGGGATGGGCGCCGGTGGCGGCACGGGCGCGGCCAGCGAATTGGCCGACGATGTCGATGCCGTACTGCAATTGACTGGCCAGCTGCGCCGCGAAAACCCCAGCCTGTTCATCAGCGCCACCGTCGGAACCTGGGCCAGTCCTTTCTGGACACTCTATGCCGATTCAATCTGGAGGCAAGGCGGAGACACCGGTTTTCACGGTCCCGGCAACACTCGCCAACAGTGGATCACTTACCGCGACATGTTCTGCTATCGGCGCGTCGTCAAATGGGGGCCGCTCTACCCACTCAACTCACTCATGCTACACGGACCCTGTATTGGCGAGCGGGCAAACCCGGCCAAGATGAGTCGCGATGTGCAAGCCGTGTCGGATGAGATCTGGACGTTTTTCGGATCCGGTACGAATCTACAGGAATTGTACATCAGTCCGCACTTGTTGACCCAGAACATGTGGGATCAACTTGCGACTGCCGCCAAGTGGTCGCGTACCAATTCCGACATTCTGGTCGATACGCACTGGATCGGTGGCGACCCGGGGTCCGGCGAAGCATACGGCTGGGCGTCCTGGCAACCGCGTGGGGGAATCGTGGTTCTGCGAAATCCATCGGACAAACCAGCGTCTTTCCAGCTGGAACTCGCCCGCGACCTGGAACTTCTCGATCCCTACTTGACCGACTATCTGTTGACGTCCCCGCGCAAAAACCAACGAATCAAGTCGCTTCGTGTTAAGGCGATTGAACCGGTCCGCATCGAGCTTGAACCATTCGAAGTTCTCGTTTTCGAAGCAACCGCAGTGGACGGCGCGCCAACATACAACGCAAAGGGCTATCGAAAACAATGTGTCGAAAGAGAGGCAGCACGGGCAAGGGCCTTTCGGACAGTTTTCGAGCCAGGGAGCATCTGGGAATACATTTACAAAGGCCACACGTACCAACGTCGCTTCCGACCGGACGGCACGGCATCGCTCTATGCGGATGGCAAGCCGAGCGAGGCTTGGACCGGCTTCACGTGGCGACTTGCAGGCTGTTGCCTGATCGTCGACAAGCCGGACGGCGGCATCGAACGGCATGAACTGGATAACCAAGGCCGGCTCGTCCTGCCGGCCGGCCTGGGCACGGCCCAAAAGGTGCCAGGTAAGTAGAGCCACTGAAAACGAGCTGGCAGTCTGCACTCGGGGCGCTTTACGCTCTCCGAGTTTAGCGGAATAACGAACCAATGCGAAAAGACTCAGGAACGCATCCGTCCATTATGCCGATCGCATATGCAAGACAATTTGAACAGAAGGGAACAGAGACAACAGAGAGGCGAGTTCTCCGTTTCCTCTGTTACCTCCTGTTTAACATGGACAGATACTCAGGAACTCCCAAATGCCGGCGGGCCTACTTCCTGTTCCCGGCCATGAAAATGTCTTCGTTCGCGGTTCCTTTCCCACGCTTCACCGGCTCCGCCGCATTGGTAAGATCATTGTGCAGGATACTAATACGTGACGAGTTTCTGGCGTCAATAAAACACTTCATCTTCCCGGATGGACGACAACCAGTAACCAATGCATGGGAAACTCCGTCCATGATCATGCAGGCCGGAGTTTCGGGCTCAACGGTCCCATTCACACGGACGAGATCGAATCCGACCACATCCTCAAAAACAAACGCGGGCCGCTGATCGGCCTTGTCGTAGTCTACTTGGACGTTCTCGAATGTGATATCGCTTGCATGGCGCACAAAGATTCCGTAGGAGGGAAGTCTACCGAATTGTGTGAATCGAGGGTATGCTTCCTCTTCTTCGGGAATCACGCGGTCGATCAATTCCCGGTTCCCACCCCCAACGAAAGTGAGTCGAACATTGTGGAGCGTGATATCTTCTACCGGATGGTTCGGAATGCCGGAAATGGAACACCCAGTAACACCGATCCCCGTGGCTTGGATATTGCTGATCGTGACTACGCGCAGGGAACCGATTCCCGGCCGAGCGACCTTTTCTTTCCGCTCCCATTTCCAGGTTCCACGAGCGCCCCCGGGGCCTTTGGACAGAAACGGTCGGGCTCGATTCCCAAGCCGTATAAAAATTGCGGTTCCGCAGTTGTTCATAACGATATTGTTGATACAAACTCGCTCAAGCCGGCCCCCATCGACCATTTGAAGCGTCACCGCAGCATTACCGGTATTGTGAATCACGCTGTTACAGAACGTAATATTTTCAAACCCACCATTCGATTCGGTACCAAGTTTAAAGGCATTGCATCGTGAACTGAGCACGCAGTTCGTGACCACGACATTCTTACAGGGACGATCCGACGTGGCCTTCAATACGATACTATCATCTACGCTACGGATACTGCAGTTCGAGATTCGGACCCCGTTGTAACTGTCGATATCAATTCCATCGTTGTTCCCCGCCACCAGGCTATTGACGCGAACTCCGTCGATGACGACATCCTCGCAAGCCAGGTAATGCTGGACCCACATCGGCGAATTGACGATAGTAATATCCCGGACCATGACATTCTTGCACTCAATGAATCGGAATAAGTAAGGGCGTTTCTTGTACGCCGGATCCGACCGGGTCTGGATCCGACCAAACACCTCGCCTTGCCCATCCACAATCCCCTGCCCCAAGATGGAGACATGCTGGACTCTCTCCGCATAAATCAAGGACCGTTCAGTATAGTTATCCGTGTACGACCGATACGTGCACATGGTGACCGGATAGTCTTTCAGATTTGTGCTTCCGAGTATCACCGAACCCGCATCCAGGTAAAGACTGACATAATTCTTCAAGAAAAGGGTACCGGACAAATACCTGCCGGCCGGAAAAAACACCGTTCCGCCACCACGCGTACTTACCGTGTCAATCGCTTTTTGAATGGCTTTGGTGTCAAGTGTTTTCCCATCGCCACGTGCTCCGAATTCCTTGACGGATAGGTGCGCTAACGCGGCCTGAGCGGCGAGCAAAACCAGCAAGCTAACGCATGCAGTAAAGACTGCACGTTTCAAGAGTCGACTGAAAACGTTCATGGAAGATCTCCTGGTCAATCGGCAATTGCGCCAGCGAGGTGTGCATGAATCTACGATGGCCGCGACCGACCCAAAATGAATTGGACCAAGCTCGCTGAGTTCCCGCCAACGGACAATCACCGTCTTAACACCTTCCGACAGTCTGCCCAGTTGTTACCTGTCCTTATACGAACTCTTCCAGGCGGACATGGCAAGTGTCAGATGCGACGAAACCATTCCAAAACGGCTTCGCAAGGCAACGGCCTCCCTGGCCTCTTTCGTGTGGCCCGAAAGGGCCAGACCAAGTATATCGGAGACAACCTGATGGAACTCTTTGTGTAAGTCGCTCACGTTCACAAAATGGTCCGATGATTTTTCCTCGGCCGACAAGGACGCCAGCCATTTACCAAACTCGCAATCGCTGTCCGACCGAACAC
>JAJSAJ010000826.1 GCA_024274855.1 Planctomycetota bacterium
ATCAACCGCGTGTTGATAATCTGCAATAGCCGGCTCGACACGTCCCAGTTTTTGCTGTGCGCGTGCCTGTTCAAAATAAGCTTCAGCCAAGTAGTCGGACTTCGGAAACTTCTGGATGAAAGAGGCGAGCTGCTTCAGTGCATCGTCCCATTTTTCAAGCTGCCCGAGCGATTGCGCGGTGTGCAACAGCGTCAATTCGGCAACCTGGGGTGAGGAAGATTCATATTGAGCCGCCTTTCTAAAAGCCGGCAGAGCCTTGTCATAATCCTTCGACTTGAAGAGGCACTCCGCTTTCATGAACCAGCCGTCGGGTGCCAGATCTCCCTTCGGATACGCTGCCAGCTGACTGGTGAATTGCTCGAGCGCGTCAGAGTACTTGTCTTGCTTATAGAATGACCAACCTAACTTGTACAGCACTTTTTCTCGCAAGGCCGCATTGTCCGATCGCTCGAAGGCCTGGCGGTACGTCCGCGCTGCCGAATCGAATTGTTTCCCGGAATACGCATGCTCGGCAACGTGAAACAACGCTTCGGCGGCCAACGGACTCTTGGGATACTTGGCGGCAAGGCTTGCAAATGACTTGACGGCCTGGTCGTCCATTTTGGCTGTTGTGTAGGCCCAGCCCAGTTCGTACAGGACATTGTCCGCCGAAGAATAGTCGGGGTCCTCTTTCAGCAGTGTGGTGAACGTGGCGATTGCCTCTTTGGTCTTATTGACGGAGGATTCGGCCAAACCTCGCTCGTAAAGTGCATCGGACCGGATACTGCCTTTGGGGCCTGTTGCAAGAAATTGATCGATATCCGCGATCGCCTCGGTGTACTTCTTCAGCTGGCGTTGGCACATGGCTCGAGCAAACAGAGAATCGGTGTGAAGCCGATGGGCCGGTTTGATGTCGATCAACGTTGAAAAACAGGCCGACGCTGGAGCGTACTTGCGGGATTTGATCAAGGCCCAGCCCTTGCCATAAAGGGCAAATGGGACAAAGGGAGACGTGGGCCACGTCTTTAACACTTCATCATAGGCGGTCACGGATTCGGCTAATCGTCCTGCCGCGTAGTAGTACTCACCCTCATTGTATACCGCTTGGTCGAGTAGCGAACTTTTCGGGAAGTTCTTTTTCAGTAACTCCAGCGTTGAAATGGCCGCGTTGGATTGCTTGGCTTTCAACTGCGCACGGGCCAGAAACAATAGGTTCTCTTCGGCCTGTCGCCATTTCGCATTGGCCAACAACGCGGCCTGAAGCGTCTGCGTCGCCTCCGTGAACTGCCCTAGCTGAAAACGACTCATACCAATCAGATAATTGGCTTCGGCACGGGCATCCGCGGACTGCAAGCCAGCAACCAACGGGTTGAGGAACTTGATTGTCGCCTCGTACTGCTTCCGCAAGTAGAGCACCAGTCCGAGCCGAACTTGCCAAGCCTCATGTTCGGCATGGTCCGGAGATTGTTTCAACAATTGGCGATAGACGTCCTCAGCTTTTGCGTAGGCTTTCTTCTGGATCAAACACTCTGCGGCGACGTAGCGCGTATCCGGAACCAGAGCGTCCTTGGGGAACGTCTTGAGAAATGTTTCGGCGAGTGTTGCTGCTTGGTCGAATTGGCGCAAGTCCAGTGCGGCGAATGCCGCGTCATAAAGAGCCTGGGCCGCCACCGCATGCTTGGGATAGGCCTGAAAGATTGCCAAGTACTGCTTCAAAGCGGCTTGGCGTTGCTCTTTGACTTCGTTCAGGGCGTCAGCCTGGTCCAGCTTCAAATTGGCCAGAAACGGTCCCTCTGTCGCCTTGGGTCAGACCAGCTTGGCAGTTGCTATGGCTTTATCCGGCTGGTGCTGCTCCAAATAACCGCGGCAAAGCCAATGAGCGGCTTCCACCTGGTCGGCGTTACCATGCTCGATTACCCACTCGAACCATGGGATCGCTTTGGCAAACTGGCTGGCTCGATAGTAACACCTGCCTGCCGACATCACGGACTGTGCATAATAGGTCGATTTGGGAAACCGCTCGGTCAGCACGGCATACAAGACGCCGGCCTCGTCAAACTTGTCCTGTTTCGCCGCACAGTATGCTTGGCGAAACAGCGCGTAATCAGCCAGTTGAAAGTCCTTGACCGCGACAACTTCGGCAAACATCGTTTCGGCCGATGCGGCATCTCCGCGTTGCAAAATTACCTCCGCTTTGCGCATCCGGATTTCCGTTGCCAACGCGTCCTTGGGATAGTCTTTCAGGAACATGTCGTATGCTTTGACCGCAAAATCAAAGCTCTTGATTTCCGCCAATGTGACGCCCAATGCATACAGGGCTTCACTACGAAGCTTGGATTCCACATGCCCAGTAACTAATTTGCCATACGCCTTCGTCGCTTCCTTCTTGTCTCCAAGTGCGTAATTGGATTCACCCAAGAAATACAACGCCTGATCAATGTACTTGCCCTTAGGGAATTTCTGGATCATGGTCGAAAAAGTGTCGGCCGCTTTCCGATACAGGGCCTTGTTTTGAGCACTGGCTGACGAGTACTGAGCCCATCCGAGATTCAAATAGGCGTCTTCCAACGGTGCAAAGGCAGGATACTTGTCGGTCACCACCTGAAAGGCCGCGGCAGCTTCATCGTACTTCTTGAGCTCCAGCAGGCAGACCCCTAAATAGTATTGAGCTTTAACGGCCAAAGGATCATCGCCGAATCGTTTGAGGAACCGTTTCCACTGCTCCGCTGCCAGGTCCAGTTTATTGTTCTTTTGATAGCTGGCTCCGTCGGCGAACAGCGTTAGCGCCTCTTGAGAAGACTCCTTGGTTGCCGGGGGCGCGGGAGACGCTGCCGCGTTGGCCCGCATCCCTCCCATCCCTAGCCAACCAATCAACACGACCGCCAGCATGCAAACCAAATCAGAGCAATTATTTTTCATCCGACAGGTCATCCTCGACTTCTCCATCTGAAGTCCCCAAAAACGGCAACTACTCGTCAGAGGCTGCCACAAACTCGACATGCAACCGTGGCCAGCGCACGCGACATGCCGAAAACAGACGTGCTCGGCAGGCACGCCCCAGAACTCTGGTTCCTAAACACGCATTAAGTTTACAGGTACGGTCGAGTCTGGGAAAGCGTCGCAGCTGGGCTCCTGCCCCAAACCAGCGGGCATCTCTGTGCAGTATATTGCCCGTTATTGCCCGTAGACCACCTATCCTCAATCCCCAATGACACCCTCGTTCGAAGCTGTAGATACGTCCAAAGGAGTGGAGTCATGCCCCGTTTGCGAACTAACTTGTCGCATTCTGACTCAAAACCAACCAAGATCGCGGCTTGGCAGTCGCCCATTGATTGAACCAGTCGTGTCGTGTTTGCGTATCATGCTTGGCAGAGGCTGGGAGATTCCGTGCTGGTGAACCTGCCGGTCCCCGAGCGATGTGCGCGCACCGTGTGCGTATGGCCAAAAACAGAAAACTCCAATACGAATCGGTAACTGACTTGTGGCACGCGTACTGGTTAGCGGTGGCGCTGGATTCATTGGCTCGCATTTGACCGAAGCTCTGTTGAAACGTGGGGATCAGGTGATTGTCGTCGATGACGAGTCGACCGGCGACGGGGCAAACCTGGCCGCCGTTCGCGGTCGCCCCGCTCTGACGTACCTTCAGGAGTCGATTGCCAATCCCGACCTGGTCAACAGACTGGTCGAGGACGTGGACGAGGTATATCACTTGGCCGCTGCCGTCGGTGTGGCGCTCATCGCTCGGCAACCCATTCAGACAATCGAGCGAAATATTTACCCGACGCAACTGTTGCTCGATGCGGCCTGTAAACGTGCTAAACGGGGCGATTCGATCAAGTTGTTTCTGGCCAGTACGAGTGAAGTGTATGGCAAGAATCCCAAGCCAATGTGGGATGAAGAAGACGATTTGGTCTTCGGCAGCACAACACGGCCCCGATGGTCTTACGGAGCCTCCAAGGCAATTGACGAGTTTTTGGCGTTAGCCTGCTGGCGCGAATTCCATTTGCCCGTGGTCGTCGGCCGGTTTTTCAATGTGGTCGGGCCGCGCCAGTCGGGTGCGTACGGAATGGTCTTGCCCCGTTTTGTGGACGCTGCGCTTGCGGGTCGGCCACTGGTGGTTCACGACGACGGGCAGCAAGTCCGCTGTTTTGCCCATGTGGACGATGTGGTTGCCGCCGTGCTGGGATTGATGAACGAACCTGCCGCCATGGGCCGCGTGTTTAACATCGGTAGCGACGAGCCGATTTCCATCCTGGAACTTGCCCAACGCGTGAACCAGGCTGCCGAGTGCAATTCGAGCATCGAATTCCAAAGCTATTGTGATGCGTATGATCGTGATTTCGAGGATATTCGACGCCGAGTTCCCGATTTGACACGTTTGCGGACAACCATCAAGTACGCACCCCGGTTCGATCTGGATGCTATCATCCGGCAGTTGGTCCAAACGGGATGCTCATCAACTGACGAGCAGCGCGACTGACGCTCCCAC